>NZ_JAYGHR010000007.1:0-139442 GCF_034932365.1 Limnoraphis robusta BA-68 BA1
GCCATCTCTAACCCAACGCCTTGCCCTAGATGCTTTGGTAGGCATCGCTGGTGAGCCATCGGGATTGAGAACGGGTAGACGCTTGTTAAACATTGGAGATAATCCAGTTAACTGTACTTGTTGGATTCCCAACTACACCTCGCCCATTCTTTGCCGCGATTCCCAACAACTGGTTGGGTCAAACAGGGAATCCTTGCTGGTGTGGCACAAGGAAGTGTGTAACGTCAAAGAACTCAGTGGGCTATTCAGCTTGCTCACTGCTTGGAGTCCAGTGTTTCTCCGCAAGCTCCCGTTATAATCTTCGATTTAACGGGAGAAGCTGACCGACAATCCTCAATTCTTACATGGTCTCCAGTATTCCCCATTCAGTCTATGAAAGCATCAACTAGATTGATGTTACACAAGCATGAATCAGAGGTAAAAGGGGGCCGAGTTGTTCTTGACCATTAACGGCAAGTTCACTATGACACAAGTACAAGCGATCGCTAACTCGACTCAATAAATCTAGCAGAATCCGACGCAATCGAAGATCATCTGCTTTCATCTGATCTTCGGCTGTCCAAGGGTTTCCAAGCCATTCTCGCAAAAATAAAGGGGAACCCCACAGGCTACTCGCTCCCCCACTTAGCCACAACGGCGACGCCACATCCAGCCAAAAATGACAACGATGGGACTGACGGTTGGCGCGATATTGGAAAATCGTCGCCAGAGTAACAGCCCGCTTAGAAATCACCGACTTCACCGGGTAGGGGTTCGCACTGACAACCCCCCGTCGCAACAGTTGAATAAACGAACCCACTGCTTCGCTATTCGCCTCTGATGTAAGGCTTTGATGGAGTCGTCTGTCTACTTCCCAGTAGTGCATCGCCGTTTCCATCAACTCTCGCAAAACCGCTAATTGATCCGAAGGTAGGGACTGGGTAGAGAGAAAAAATCGTTGAATAGCGCGATCAATTAGCGAAACGGGGTTTAGAATGAGGCGTTGTTGGTATTGTTGACGTTGTTGCTCGATCCACTGCAAAATCTGATTGTAGGTTTGAGTGGCTTGATATCCCAATCGATCCCAACGGGGAAAGGCTGTCACTTCTAGCAACGTTGGATCTTGGGGATGAGGACGGAAACAGTAATCAGCCAGTAAACCCGCTCTTACAGGGTCAATGGTAAATAAGCTTTGGGGTGTCAACTCTTCCGTCTCATTAGAGCCACCTGTGCGCGTCTCTACACGGCTCAAAACCACTAACATTTCGGCGATCGCTTCTCGTTCTACCAAACGGCCATTACCGGGATAAATCAGGGCGATCAGGGTGAGTAGCGATCGCACCAAAGGAGAACTCAACAGGGGACGTTGTTCTTGTAGCGACTCAACAGCGATTCCCTCATGGCTCAAAATTTCTCGTAGGGTATACCGAGCGATCGCATCTAAACCTGGCCCGATAACGGCGATCTCTTGGGGTTGAACCTGTTGGGTTTTGACGACATCAATGATCACTTCGGCGGTGCGTCGGAGTAAATCAGCCCGAGACTGGGTTTTAATGGAACAAACATCCGATAAAGCGATTGAGAGTTCAGCCAGTCCGATACTACTGTCGATCACGCCGTTGATCATCGGTTCTATAAGCTGGGGGGCTAGACCTGATGGCAAGTCTAAGGCTTCGATGCGACAACGATGTTGTAACTTAGCCAAATCGTTCGGATCGGCACCCAAACCTAAGCGAATTGATCCGGTGGGGTTAAAGGTAAATGCTCCCATTTTTCCGCTTTCTAAGAGAAACTCAAACAGATGGCGCATGATGGCGGGATATTCATCGAGATCATCAGCAAAAACCATCTGATAGCGACGAATCAGGTGTTGTTGATAGGTGGGATGACTCAACAAATTCCAGTAGAGTTCTGTAACAATGCTGTAGGTGAGAAATCCCCGATCCAGACACCAATTTCGCCAACGCACCAGCAACTGACCCATACAGGAATACAGCGAATCGGATTCCTCTGACGAATCAAATCCCTGTGCTAAAATTCGAGGAATTTCTTCGACAGATTGACCGCTCATCGCCGCCAGTTGCATCAGATCGAGGGTTTGACGCACGATCCGATCGCGGCTGATTCCTGCTCGGGCGAGTAGGCCTGCTTCGAGTTCTTGACTCCAAAGAGAGGTTGCAAGTTCCTGTTCGGTTTCGGGGCGTAGTCTAACCGGAAATTGGGCTTTGAGGTTTAACGACTGCACCAGTAACGGCCAGAATAAGGTGACTTCATCCTCAAATAAACCCAACGGTGTTGTTGAGTGAAACGCATATTGTCCGGGGCGGGTTTTCCAGATGCGATCCACGAGATCTAGTCGGTTATCGCTGTTGGCGGCTAATATTAATGTGGTCGCTCTCTGAGGTTGTGTTCGTTGCGGCGACCTGGGAAATGAATTGAGGGGTAAAGATGATTTGATGGGATCACGGTTCGGGTGGTTGATACTCCAATCATAAAACTGCTCAATCAAGCGGGTGGTTTTCCCACTGCGAGTTCCTCCTGTTATCCACACAGACAAAGCAGCCACAATTCTACGAATAAATTTGTTAAGATACCCAACACATTAGCACGTTCTCCCTCGACTCAACATTCCCTACATTTATGATGAAGACCTCGACTTGGACTCAAATTAGACAAGCATTGCGTGGTGCCAATCGCTGGTTTAAAAATACACCAGACCGGGCTTTAGAACAAGCCTATGATGCCGCTTTAAGGATCAAGGCGATTGAAAATGAGCATTTTCAGGGTGGAAAAATTACGAAAGATTCGGCGGAATATAGCGATCGCGTCTGGTCTTATTTTAATTCTGAGCTAAAAAGATGTTTAACCATTATTCAAACTCGTTTGGCTGAGTTTAATACCAGTCGTTCGGTTATCGATCTGTCTGAATCTTTAGCGTTTCGGAATCTGAATGGATCAACCTCCAGGCATTTTTCGGCTGATGATGATTTGACTCAAATGAGTTATGTTTCTCAGGTTTGTCAAAAATTAGATTGTATTGATACGGTTATGAGTCGGTATTTTCCCCAGAAGCCGAAAAGTCAACCTTTCAATCAACCTGTTGAATCGATTTCTTTAGTTGCTGTTAAAAACAACTCTAAGTCTGAATCTACCGTTCCTTCAGATGAAGAAAATGCTCCTATTCTCAATCGGGATTCCGATTCAAGGAACTTTTCAAATTCCTACAATTCTGAGAAAAAGTCTTTACCTGAAGAACTCAAAACAGGTTCAGAAATGAGTTTTTTACCTCGCTCTCTCCTGCGAACGATTGGCCGAATTCAGCGCGAGTTAAATCCAGAATCTGAAGAAGAAGTTATTAAAAATTATCGCAAATCTAAAGTTAAAACCATTATTTCAGTTAGATTTATTTTACTGCTCATTTTAGTTCCCCTTTTGACTCAACAACTGGCGAAGAATTTTGTAGTTGGGCCGATTGTAGATGCTCTTATTACTCCCGAAGAAAATACACAAATTTTTTTGAATATGGATTTTGAAGAAGAAGCTTTTATGGAGTTACATCGTTATAAAGAACGACTAGAATTTGATCATCTGATTGGTTTAACGCCCCTGCTAGAACCTGAACAAATCGAAGAAAAGGTTCAAGAAAAAGCCCTAGAAATTGCTGAGGAGTATCGCTCCCTCGGAACAGGCGCGATTAAAAATGTATTCGCAGATTTATTATCGATTATAACCTTTGGAATTATTATTTATACCAACAAAAGAGATGTAGAAATTCTCAAATCATTTTTAGGCGATCTCATCTATGGTTTAAGTGATAGTGCGAAAGCTTTTATTATTATCTTGTTAACTGATATGTTCGTTGGATTTCACTCTCCTCATGGATGGGAAGTCATTCTCGAAAGCATCTCTCGACATTTTGGACTCCCGGAAAATCGAGATTTTAACTTTCTGTTTATTGCAACCTTTCCTGTGATTCTTGATGCCGTTTTTAAATATTGGATTTTCCGTTATCTAAACCGCAGTTCACCTTCAGCCGTTTCAACGTACAAAACAATGAATGAATAGTATAGCACTACGCCGACACGGTTAGGACATTAGTAAAAGCGAAAAGTTGGCGGTGTCGGTTTCCGTCCCGCCAAACTTTTTAAGAAGCTGAAAATCTTTTCTAGTCTGACTTTTGCCTTTTGCCTTTTGCCACATGAGCTGCGCGTAGCGCTATAACTTTTTTCGGGTTATCGCTAACGGTATTAATATAATTAATACCACGAAGACACAAAGACACAAAGATTGTGGGAAACAGAAGTTTGTTCCTCTTTGTGTCTCGGTGTCTAGCGTGGTTTTTCTTTGTTATAGAATCAGCCTTAGTTCTGCGTGTTGTCGTTATCTTCCTCGGGTTGAGCCGGAGCAACAACCGCCTGATTATCAACAGACTCAACCCCTTTAATTTCTAATGCTAAAGGTTCAACTCGATCAAGTTGTTCTTGAGTGGGAACGGTTCCTGATACTTTAATGGTTGCATTTTCGGCTTCAACGACTAACTGACTCGCCGGTAAATTGGCTTCTAATTTACTGCGAACTTCGCTAGCAATATCATCACTATCTCGGTTTTCAGCAGCCCCGTCATTAAAGGCATTATTACGCTCTTCTCTGGCTCGAATATCAGAATTGAGCTGTTCTCTACGAACTTCACTTTGAGCGTCTTCTTGAGCGTCTTGTACCTGTTCTGCGGTGGGAACTTCGGGAGGCTGTTCAACGGTATTCGGTGCATCTGCACTGGTTTTCGCATTATCACCACAACCAACCGCACCTAAGAGCAGAACACTACCTAACAAAAAAGAAGTTAATTTTTTCATGGTCTTTTTTAAATTTATATGAGAAATAAAGGTCAAAAAACCGAAAACACATCAGGGAGTTCTAAGCAGCAATCTTGCCTTGTATTTACGGTTTTCCGAACGATCATTGCTCCCTGTTATTGTCTAAAATTTGCGATCGCGATTGTCAACAATCTTGACTTTGGGATCGCGATTAATAACCTCAGCCCGTTCAGGCTCAATATTTTTTAAGGGTCGATTCACGGCTGTCGAATCATAGATTTCAAACTGTTGAATTCCTTGAGTCTGGAGAATCGGTTGAACTCGACGAATGTCATTCTCAGTACCGTTGACAATCACTAAATAGTGACCTTGGCTAACGTGATCATGATAACGCTTGGCTCGATCCTCAAAAACCCCTAAACTGGCATAATTATCCACCCGCTCCATGCGGTTAACTCCCGGAAGCCGCTCCATCGGGCTGGAGTCGTGAGCAACGACGGAAACCTGATTCATCGGGAAATCTGCATTTTTGAGTTCGGTTAAGGCGTATTCAACCTCGCGACGGTTGGAAAAGTGACCAATTCCATGCTTGTGATGGGCGAATACTAAATCGTTTCGGTTGACTGTCGGAGCAACAGGAATGTATTTCTGCTCGCCTTCTGCGCGTTTAAACATCACCCATTCTTGAATTCCTCGACGGTTTAGTAAGGTTTCTGCACTGTGGAGTTCTTCGGGAGTTCCTTCAACGATTACCAGATGTTCGCCTCGCTCAAAGCGATCTTGGAAGAAACGGTTGCGATCGCCCAGAAATCCAAAAAATCCGTTATCAAAGCGATTATGAACGGTAAAATTATGACGGTTGGGGTGATGGTCGTAGTCCCGCGCGACTACATAGACTTGGTTGGGGGGAAAACCCATCTTGATCAGTTCATCGAGGGCTGTCTCTGCATCACGCCGATGGGGAAACACACCAATTGCACGCTGATAATACAGATTATCATCGGTTCTCGGACGAGTTTCAGAGGCAGGAATGTCAAACACACCCCAATTTTCAATCCCGCGACGGTGTAACAAGGTTTCGGCGCGATGAATTTCATCCTCAGTCCCGTCAATGATCACGAGGTAATTTCCCAGAGAGACTCGTTCGTTATAGGTTTTGGCTTCTTCTTCGGGGACTCCTAAACCAATCAGTGCGCCAATTAATCCGCCTGTAGCCGCTCCGATGGCTGTTCCGGCGAGGGTTGTTGCAATGGCGGTGGCAATTTCACCCGCTAGCATAATTGGCCCGATTCCTGGGATGGCTAATGCCCCTAGACCGACTAATAAACCGGTTAGACCGCCTAACGCCCCGCCGGTTAGCGCCCCGGTTGTCGCGCCGTCGTCGGCTTTGTTGCCAACATGATCACGAACTTCTGTTTCTCCAATTTTGTCGGGTCTATCGGAGTCTCGCGCAATTACGGAGACTTGATTCATTGGAAAGTTATTTTCTCTTAATTCGGTCAGGGCGCTTTCTGTTTCTCGGCGACCCGGAAAAATACCGACTGCTCTTTTATTTCTTGGTCTTAAAGCCATTTGCTTGCTTTCCTCCCTCATGGGAATTTTAGTAATTTATTTCAACGCCTTTTTAGCAGTTGTTACTACTAATGTATTGGAGGAAAACTTGATTTACATCTATCTAAATAGACAAAAATATTTCCCATTGTGTATATCTTTTGATAGACTATGAGAAATTTCATTGAAATCTAATTTTGTTCAGAAAATGATCACTTCTTATTTTTGATCAACTTTAAAAACTTTAACTTAGGGTTCTTTCTGGGCTTCCCAATCCCTTTTGACCTCAACTTGACGGGCATAACGAGGACGACAAGGGGTTCCCATACAGACTTGACCAGGGGGCATATCGCTAAAAACACTACTACGAGCGGCTATAACAGCGTTTGAACCAATCACGACGCTGGGGCCAACAAAACAGTCTGCTGCCACCCAAGCCCCATCTTCTACGGTAATGGGAGCGGTTTTCAGCCCAAACGTGGGGTCTGTAATCTCGTGACTTCCGGTACAAAGATAACTTTTTTGGGAAATTACGCAGTGTTGACCAATATTAATCTCATCTAAACTATAAAGTACAACATCATCCCCAATCCAGCTATAATTGCCTATTGTTACTTTCCAGGGATAGGTAATACGAGCGGTCGGACGGATCAGAACCCCTTTCCCTATTTTAGCACCAAATTGTCTTAATATCCAACAGCGAATTCCACTCAAAGAATGCAAGGTTAGGGGAAAAGTAACCGCTTGAACAAACCACCAAAATAAGATAAACCAACCGGGTCTTCCTCTGTCAAAATCTGATTGGTCATATTGACGTAAATCAACCCAGGATTTTGTTTGTTGAGTGTCTCTCATAAATCAATTATTCAGTGCAGAGACGTTGTTGGGAACGCCTCTACAGGTAACTATTTCTGTACAGCTTGCGGAACCGAGGGAACAGAATTTGATTGTTCAGCAGATGGTTTACTGACGTTTAAATGACCCCCAAATGTCCGCAATTCATACAATTTTACGCCGATTTGATATTCATATTGACTGAGTAAACGACCATAAATATAACCAGCTCGACCATCTAAAAAACCCAGTCTCAGGATATAAAATAAGACAAATCTAAGAAAGGGTTTAAACGGAAGTCTCACCCAAACTTTTTTCAAGAATCGCTTGCGTTGAACCGCATCTCCAAACAAATTCGCACCAATCGTATCGCTTTCATCTTGTCCGGTTAAAATGTTATAATAGACGCGAGCTTCCCAGTTAGAATAACGGTTGTGTCGAGCAATCCAGTGGAACATATCACGAAAGTCTTCATGGAGCATATCATTTTTTAGATAGCCAACTTTCTGGGAACCAGACATTACAACGTGTTCGTGAACTTCGTTATCTCCGGTATTGCGAACCCCTTCGGTTTTGAGGTTTTCATAGCGACCCTGTTTGTACTTAAATAAACGCAGGTTCCAGTCGGGATATTTGCCCCCGTGACGAATCCAAGCGCCTAAAAAGAAAACCCGCCGATTCAGATAATAACCGCAATATTCGGGATTTTGAATCACCATCGCGATTTCATCCCAAAGTTCAGAAGGAATTCGTTCGTCACAGTCTACAATTAACACCCATTCATGACGAAAGGGAAGATTTTCTAAGGACCAATTTTTCTTTTTCGGCCAATTTCCGTTAAAATAAAATTGTATGACTTTTGCACCGTGACTTTCGGAAATTTCAACAGTGCGATCTTCACTTTGAGAGTCTACCACAAAGATTTCATCAGCTCTAGCAACACTCGCCAAACAAGCAGGCAGGTTTTCCTCTTCGTTTTTGGCAGGAATGAGAACCGAAACCGGAATCTTAGATGCAGTTGAGGTCATAGCGAGAAGTTTCCAGTAGTAGTTTTGCAACAAATAATCAATGTTAGATGCGCGTCCAAAGCATCAAAAATCTTTGGCACTAGAGAATAGTAGAGGATACATCCAGAGAACATCAGATTAAATCTACCCCCCTTCACTCTAACCTTTCCCTACTTGCCTTGCCCAACAATCAACCTCAGCTATCTGCTTTATAAAACTGATATAACGCGGTACAAACCGTGTTAACGTTTACTTCCTGCATCACCCCGGACTGTCGGCAGTACCCGGTCAGACAGGCTTTTTACCGAGAAGCCCTCGGCATAATGTAATAAATTCAGACTCGCATTCAAATCACGGTCAATACTTACACTGCAAACCTGACAATTGAAAACCCGTTCTTTGAGTGGCATTTCTTGAATGTGACCGCAACTTGAACAGGTTTTAGTTGACGGATAAAATCTGTCAGCAAAAACTACTACTGAGCCGTACCACTCGGACTTATACTCGACTTGGCGGCGAATTTCATAAAGAGCAGAATCGGCAATAGCACCCGCTAATTTATGATTTTTCATCATCCCAGAAACATTCAAGTCTTCTAACCCGATGACTGCGTGGTTTTTGCATAGCCATGAGGTCAATTTATGAATTGTATCTTTTCGGATGTTAGCCACTCTTTGATATGCTTTTGCGAGTTTCAGTCTAGCTTTATTCCTGTTATTTGAACCCTTCTGTTTTCTAGAGAGTTCGCGCTGAAGTTTTGCCAGATTTTTTTGAGCTTTTTTGTGGGCTGCTGGGTTAACAAAAACAGTACCATCTGAACAGGTCGCCAATGCCTTAACTCCAACATCAACACCCAGATAAACTCTTGATTTTACAGTCGGTTCTGGCTCAAATTCGTAGGCTACAGAGATATACCAAGAATCGGCGACTCGACTAATTGTAACTCGTTTAGTCTGAATTTCGGGAAGGGGTTCGTAAGTGTTAACCCATCCAATAAAAGGAAGCTTCAATCTCCTCCCTGAAAACCTCATTACTTGGCCACAATTATCAATCGTAAAGCTATCATTTCTGCCTTTTTTCTTGAACTTAGGATGTTTGGCAATGCCTTGAAAAAAGCGACTGAAAGCTTCCCCTAAGTGCATGAAAGCAAATTGATAAACTCTAGAACTTAGCGTTGACTGCCAGGGATAGTTTGGCTTAATGTGATTGGTGTAGAACTTTTTTAGCTTATTCGCAGAAGGTTTTAAACCCTGTTTGTAAGCTTCATTCCACATCGCTAATGCCCAATTCCAGACCCATCTAGAATATCCCGCGTGTTTAGCCATTAAGGTTTTTTGACGGTTATTAAGTTTGAGTTGGGTCTTGAAGGCTCGTTGCATAGATGTATTCTGTTATCTTACAGATAGTACCGTGTTGTACCATAAATTGTCAACTAAGTTACTGATCCCCTATTTTGTTGATCAACTCGACCACTCGATACAAACTTAAAGGTCAGGAGTTGCTCAACTTAGCGTGAGAATGGATCAGGGTGTAACTCAATTTTTAAGTACCTAGAGATCAATTAAATAAACAGCTCTGTGTTAAGAACGATTAACAGGCGCTCAAACCCCTTTCTGTTCCCTGTTAGAGCGGGTTGATTAATGTTGTTTGTGGGAAGATATAAACCTTGCTGAAACCCGCCCCTAGACTGTTCACTGTTGCCTATTCGAGCTAAACTAAATTGAGATAACCTGCAATAAATTCTCGAATATATTGTGCCACCACATCGGGAAGTTCTTGGGGTAAATTCTCACCGCCCGGTTTGACAACCTGTAAATTTGCCATTGGTGCGAGAACAGAATAAGATTCACTCATCGATAATGAAATGGGTTGGTCGTGAGTTCCTTGTAAAATTAGGGCAGGCGCTCTCAATACAGATAAACGTTCATCGAGCAATTCTGAGCGATACTCCGCCCAACGTCGCTTAAATAGAAGTCGAGAAGCACCCACAAAATTCAGCATTTGTTGTCGATGTTGTAGAGTTTGTTTGACTTTTTTCCCCTGTCCTACCAATTTGGCAAACGGATAAATCAGTTTTAAAAGCAAGTATAATGGAGCCGGCCGATGAGCTAACCAGCGCCGCCAACGCCAACGTCCTTCTTGATAACTCGCCTTTACACCTTCAGGAGAAATCAGCACTAAACGCCTGACTCGTTCGGGATATTTCAGGGCAAAACTAGCCGCTATCCACCCCCCCAAAGAGTGACCCACTAAACAAACATCGTCTAACTTCAGGATGTTTAGATATTCAGCTAAACTGTCTACAATTAAATCAATAGAGTAATGAATATTGGGAGAATCTGATTCCCCGCAGCCGAATAAATCTGGTGCAAAACAACGATATTCGCCACACAAATACTCAAAGACAGGCAACCATTGACTGCCATCATGCCACGCTCCATGTAAGAATACAAGGTTAAGACCTGATTGACCCATTTCACGCCAGAACATTTGACCCTGAGACAATTTGACACGAGAATGATGAATCTGTTCAAACATCGCTACAATTTCATTTAATCAGTTTAATGAACAGGAAATTTCAATCCGTCTGTTGGTGTTTATAACCGAAAAAATTATGAGAAGCTAGAGGAATAAAGCATCCCTAGAATTAATCGGGTTGTCTTTTCTCCTCTAACTCTTTCTCTCCTCTAGTCGGGTTGCTAAGTTTTGTTCATTTTTAGCAAACTTTCAAATCGATGTAAATTAGGATAAACTGAGTAGGATTCAAAAAGAGATCATCTGATCAGGTTACGCTAATGTGGTGCGACCTTCCAAGTAATCTTGTATTTGGCGATCATAGTCATGGCTAAGGTTATCTTTGGGTATTGACTCACGACTAAAGGCTTTGACTTCACTAATTTCTAGTTGATCTAAAATTTGAATTGTACCTTGAACTTCAGCTTCAACTAAAATACAGATTGAATGTAGTCTCGAATCGCGATCAGGTGCAGAATAAACCCCAACCAAGCGACCGATTTTCACTAATTCTAGTCCAGTTTCCTCGGCGAGTTCCCGTCTCATGGCGGTGGGAATGTCTTCGCCCCAGTCTACCATGCCTCCCGGTAAAGCCCATTTGCCGTTATCACGACGTCGAACCAGAATAATTTGGCCATTCGGCAAAATAGGGACAATACTCACGCCTGTGACTGGATGACGAAAGATAATCCCTAATACGGTTTGTCCGAACTGCCATAACCGTTTGACAGATTCTACCAATGCCTATAACCTCTAATCTGGGGTAAACAGTTTGAGAACTTCCGCCGGATGATCGGCTGGCTTGACTTTACGATAAATCGTCATAATCTTACCGTCTGCATCAATGACAAATGTATGACGATAGACACCCATAAACTCTCGACCCATAAACTTTTTTAACCCATAACTCCCATAAAGGCTAGCAACTTTTCCCCCTTCGTCAGACAATAAGGGAAAGGGAAGCTGATGTTTTGTGGTAAATTTTGTATGAGATTTAGCATCATCTGTACTCACACCCAATACCCCAATATTTTGAGAGCGGTATTCAGCATACAGATCGCGAAAACCACAAGCTTCTTTGGTACATCCGGGAGTATGATCACGGGGATAGAAATACAACACTAGAGGTTGTCCGCGAAAATCACTTAAACTCACCGCATTTCCTTGGGCATCCGGTAATGTAAACTCAGGAGCTAGATCGCCAGGGTTAAGAGTCATTGGACGTGAGAGTTTTAGGATAAGATTGTTGTGTTAGCACTCATATTATGTCTGATCGAGGCTTTTTCTTCCAAATCCGGAAATATTAATTCCGCCTCGGGCTTAAACCTCAACTCAGTTTCGTTTGATTGTCAAGGATTTTAGAAAGAGTGCAAGATCAATGTTTCAAGCAACTCGTCGTCGTTTGGCAATTTGGTATACCAGTGTTACCGCCGTTTTGTTATTATTATTTGTCTGTGGCTTCTTTTTGTATTTTCGCAATACTTTGATTGAACGTATTGATGATACGCTGAATCATGTGGTGGAAGTGATTGAGCGATCGCTGGTGATTGAATCGGTTTTCCCAACGGAAAGGGAAATGTCAACTTACGGTGAGTTTCAGGTCAATATTGAAGCCAGTTTCCGCAACAATGCTCACGCCACAGATGATGATCGGATCGATATTGAATGGTTTAGCCCAACCGGGGAGTTATTATGGTCTACCCTGTCAGAACCGTTAAATCTTCCCCTTCATTTCAATCGTAGTGGGGAAACAGTTCATATCCCTAAGCCGACTCAAGCTGAGACTATTTTACTCCGACAAGTCACCGATCGCATTGAAATTGGTCGTCAGGTGTTGGGATATCTGCGAATTAGTCATCCTTGGTTTGAAGTGACAAAACCGACTCATCAGTTAATGATTGATTTGACGCTGGGTGCGATCGCGGCGATTATCTCAGCAGGGGGGATGGGTTGGTTTTTGTCGGGTTTGGCGATCGCTCCGGTGAGAGAATCCTATCAACGCTTAAAACAGTTTACCGCAGATGCGTCTCACGAACTGCGTAGTCCGATCGCCACTATTCAAACCAAC
Organism: Limnoraphis robusta BA-68 BA1; assembly: GCF_034932365.1. Lineage (NCBI taxonomy): Bacteria > Bacillati > Cyanobacteriota > Cyanophyceae > Oscillatoriales > Sirenicapillariaceae > Limnoraphis > Limnoraphis robusta. The sequence continues at coordinate 12,768 of NZ_JAYGHR010000007.1, forward strand.
GTTCAGGTGAGTTTAGCCGAACCGGATCTCAACCCGAATGAACGTCAACAACTGCAAGTGATCGAACGTTTAACCCGTCGTTTAGGGCGTTTGGTGGATGATTTGCTGTTTCTCGCCCGTAGTGATAGCGGAATTGTGCAATCTCAGTTTGTTGCGGTTCCCCTCGATGCGGTGTTGATGGAAGTGGTCGAAGAACAAAATGCGATCGCTTTGGCTAAAAAAATTCGCCTGAAGCTGGATTTAGTCGATCCGCCACTGCCTGAAGTTGAAACGTCTGATCCGGACAGCTCTAACCGTTCTGCTAGTTTAGAAGATTATTTTACCTTGACGGGGGATTGGGATCAACTGGTGCGTTTGTTTACCAATTTAGTGGATAATGCCATACAACATACCCCAGAAGGGGGTGAAGTCAGGGTTCAACTGCAATGGACTCCCAAAGGAAAGCGTCTGTCCCTGAGTAAAGGAACCGAATCTGGAGAAAAACCGAGTTCTCAATTTGAGCGACTTCAAGTTCTGGTCAGCGATACCGGAATGGGAATTCCCCCTGAAGCTTTACCTCAGATTTTTGATCGCTTTTATCGGGTTGATCCGTCTCGCAGTCATCGCCGCAATCAAGGATCGGGACTGGGACTGGCGATCGCTCAAGCGATTGTTCAAAATCATCAGGGTCAAATTCGGATTGATAGTGAAGTTAACCAGGGAACGACCGTTACTGTTATTTTACCTGTTCATCGGGGGGAATGACAGTTTACAGTTATCAGTGACCAGTTATCAGTTTACAGTTATCAGTGACCAGTTATCAGTGAATATTGATAACGGGTAAGGGTAATTCATGAATTACCCCTACAACGCGGGTAACGGTAAAAACTACACGCTAACTCCCTGACACTGAGGACAGCTACAACCGGAGAAGGTGTTGTTGTCTGTGTGAGAGTCGGTTTGAGTGATCAAGGGGTTGAGGTTGGAATTTGTCGAATTCATCCAATATTGACTCAACTCACCGGACATCTGGTTCAGACTGACAGAGGGAGTTAATAACTTCTGAGGTTCAACCGATGTGGAGTTGGGGCTGGGGATGAATTGAGCGATCAAGCGAGGGGACTGTTGAGAACCCAGCAACGCCTGTGCGATCGCTACCACAGAAGCCAGCAAAATGGAGAATGTTAAAGTCAGAATACGGGGGAGTTTTAGAAGTTTCATAATGGAGATAACAATTGCAACGGGTCTGTTGATCGTTTTCTTTTCCCAGGATAGCTTCTCAAGAGGCTCAGTAGAAACAACCCAAAAGCTGAATTTTTGATATCTCTACTCAAGCAGCATCCAAGCGAGTAAGCTGATATCTTTAAACTGGATAACATCTCATCTGATTTTTGTTGATTCAGATTACAAGGGGAGCATATCTAAATGATTCGATTCAATCGGTCTTCTCAAAGTTCCGCCCAATTTTGGGGTCTGTTGTGTGGCAGTCTGTTAATCGGGTTTAGCGCGATCGCTCAAGCGGGTGGGCCACCTGTACGACAAGGAAAACCTGCGGTTGTTGAACCTGCGGGTAAACCTGCCGTGTCTGAGGAAGAGGAAGAAGAAGCACAAGCCACACCTGCGGCACCTGCGGCGACTCCAACCCAACGGCTACAAGATGAACCCCAAGGAGAGCAACCTCGAACTTCTGAACCGCCGCCTCGATTTCCTGAACCCAGTGCGATTCTTTCGTTGAATGGTCGTCAGTCTGTAACGATGAGACTGATTAACGTCTCGGATGCGATTGTAACCTATCAAGTGATCGAGGGAACTGGAGAACGAACTTTGGGCCAAAGATCCCAGGTCGAACTTCAAGGATTACCCATTCCGCTTAATCTAACTTACCGTCGTCAGGATGGTGGACTGTTGTTGGTTGTTCCCAAGGCTGTGGAACCGGGTGTACTTGAAGTTCGCTTTGAACCGACAGGAAGTTTCTTTCTGGATACTAAATCCCTGAATATTACGGGGACTGGTTCGGTATTTTTGAACTAAATTGCTGACTTTTATCTGATTGGTCGAATGTAATTTTAGAGAGTTTATCTCTAGTTAGAACAAGCTCCTCACCTTTTTTCTTAAACTCACCGTTTAGAAACCCTCTGATTTGGATTTTCCAGGGTTAACTTCTACAATTAAAATTTAAACAGCCGTTGGATGTTACTCAGTCTCTTAGTTCTTGGGGAAGTCGGATGTTCTCACCGTCTGAGTTTTCCCGATTTTTTTTGACGTCTGTGTTGTTGGCTCTGCAAAAATCCGCACTCACTTTATGGATAATATCACAGCATCTAAAACCCGTCAGAGTAAACCGTTTTGGAATCGATTAAAACAAACGAGCATTGTTAACAAAATTTACGGGGGCTATGGGATTTCTCTGGGAATTGCCGTGCTAGGAGTATTAGTCGGTTTAGGATTGGGGAATCACTACCATCAAACGGCAAAAGAACAACTGAGAACGGCTCGGATTCAAGGTTCATTGTTAGCCAAATTGCAACTCATAGCGATTGAGTTTAGACCGGAAAAAGAATTTCTTCCTATTTTACAGGATGAGCGTCAATTTCGCAAGGCGGAAGCGGATTTTGAGGCTCGAATCAAGCAAGTTCAAACCCTACTTTATAAACTTAAAGAGACAACCCCATCGGATACGATGACGTCAATGCAGCCTTTTCTACAAGTCTATGAACAGGTAGTAGATGACTACGCTCAACGTCAGCGAATGATTCTAAGTTTACTGGCTCCCGACAAATGGGAACAAGCTGATCTTTCCCGCACTGAACGACAAATTAATCGCTTTTTGAATAGTCCGCCTGCTGTTAAGTTTAGTCGCTATTCTAATGAACTCAAAATCCTCATCGAAGCCTCAGAAAAACAAATCGAACAAGCCGAACAAGCATTAGTAAAAGCAGATCGATTTAGAACTTTAGTCATATTAGGCAGTTTATTACTTTCAGTTGTAATTGCGACAATTTTAGCCTATTATACCGCTCGAACGATTGCTCGTCCTATTCAAAAAGTGACTGAAGTTGCACAAAGGGTAACAAAGACAGAAGACTTTGATTTACGAGTGCCGATTAACAGTAGCGATGAGGTGAGTTTATTGGCGGTTTCTATCAATCAATTAATTGAATGGGTTGAACAGTATACTCGTGAATTAAAGGAAGCTCAAACTCACTTGATTCAAACTGAAAAAATGTCGAGTTTGGGTCAAATGGTAGCGGGAATTGCCCATGAAATCAACAATCCAATTGGTTTTATTCAGGGGAATTTGAGTCCGATTGAATCCTACGTGGAGGAATTATTAACAATCATCGATATTTTTCGACAACATTGTTCTTATCTTCCCCCAGAACTCATTAGTTATATTGAAGAAAGTGATATCGATTTTATTAGCAAAGATTTCCCGAAGTTATTACAATCGATGCGAATAGGAACCGATAGAATTTGTGAAATTGTTCTGTCTTTACGCAATTTTTCTCGCTTAGATGAAGCTCAGGTTAAAGCTTGTGATTTGCATGAAGGATTAGAGAGTACATTGTTACTTTTAAATCATCGTTTAACTTCTCAAGTTGAAGTCGTTAGAAAGTATGGTAATATTCCTGATGTTGCTTGTCATCCAGCTCAAATCAATCAAGTATTTATGAATATTCTCAGTAATGCAATTGATGCGTTATTGGAGCGAGAAGATCAAGTTCATAAAAAAATTTTGATTGTCACAGAAAGCCAATATGAGCAAGTGTTGATTAGAATTTCTGATAATGGCGGCGGAATTCCACCGGAGATTTTAGGAAAACTATTTGATCCGTTTTTTACCACTAAACCCGTCGGAAAAGGAACAGGTTTAGGTTTGGCTATTTCTTATAAAATTATTGAAAAACATCAAGGAAAAATTCAGGTTCATTCTTCAGGCGGAGAGGGAACCGAATTTATCATTACTCTACCCATTCAAAGTTCTATTGACAGCGAAATACAGGGTTAACTCATCTCTAATAATACCTTCATTACGCCTTTTTGTTGAGCATGGTTGAACGCTTCCAAGCCTTCACTAAGGGGATAACGGGCTTGAATGAGTGACTCTACATCAATTTTATTTTCAGCTAGTAATTCTAACGCAGGCGCAAAGGGGCCACAACGGGAACCTATCAAAGTAATTTCATCGACAACTAACGCCGACGCATCAAAGGTTAACTTTCCAGCATAGGTACTTTTTAAGACTAAAATTCCCCGAGGACGTAAGGCTTGATGGGCGAGTTCAAAGCCGCTTGGGTTTCCCGTACATTCAACTGCAATATCAAAAGATTTGGGCTTGACTACATCAGAAAACCCGGTTTTTATTCCTCGTTTTTCTAAGTTTTCTAACTTCTCCCGATGACGACCAACGGCTAATAAATCACAACCTGTTAAGGCTAAAGTTTGAGCAATTAATTGTCCTAATTTTCCATCTCCGACGACTAAAACTCTGTCAGTGGGTTGGATAGATATTTGTTGCTGAATTTCCAACGCAGCCGCTACGGGTTCGGTAAATGTCGCCGCATCTGTGGGAACATTTTCGGGGACTAAATGCAGGTTTTTTAAGGGTAAGGTGAGATAATCAGCAAAGGCACCATTACGGTTCACAATGCCTAAAACCGTGCGATTTTCACAGTGCGTGGGTTGTCCTGTTTTACAAAACCAACATTCTCCACAACTGGCGTTAATTTCGCCGACGACTCGTTGATTGATGAATTCTTCTGGCCCTTGTTCAATAATTCCTACAAATTCGTGACCTAAAATGCCCGTGTAAGGGTAGTAACCGCGAATTAATTCTAAATCTGTATTGCAAATTCCCGCTTTTAAAACCCGCACTCTCACCTCATCTTTTGGCAGTTGAGGCACGGGAATATTATCGCGAAATTGCAGTTGTTTGTTTTCCAGCCAAAGTCCTCTCATGGGGTGTTTTTATCTCAACAGTATTATTATGACAGTTTAGGGAAAAAATAGCAAATGTTATCCTAACTTCCTAACATTTGTAACTTGTACAAACGAGCGTATACGCCATTTTGTTCAATTAATTCTTCGTGACTGCCAAATTCGACTAATTTACCTTTTTTCATCACCAAAATTTTGTCTACATTTTTAATCGTGGAAAGACGGTGAGCGATAATGATAGCGGTGCGGTTTTCGAGCAATCTTTCTAAGGCTTCTTGAATTAACGCTTCTGTCATCACATCTAAGTTGGCTGTGGCTTCATCGAGAACTAATATTTTCGGGTTGCGAATGGCGACTCTGGCAAAAGCGAGTAACTGTTTTTGACCACTTGAAAGGTTAGTTCCTCGTTCTCGAAGTTCGGTATCATAACCTTGGGGTAATTTTTCAATAAAGGAGGCGATATTGGTTTTTTCGGCTGCGGTTCTAATTTCATCCATTGAATAGGTTTCACCCAAAGAAATGTTACTTTTGACATCTCCTGCGAAGATAAAACCATCTTGCAAAATCACCCCAATATGACGACGAAGTTCAGCTTGACGTAAATTTTTAATGTCTATTCCATCAACTAAAATTCGTCCTTGCTTGGGTTCATACAAGCGACAAAGTAAACGAATCATTGAACTTTTTCCGGCGCCTGTTGGCCCGACTAAGGCGACTTTTTCACCGGGATTAATGGTAAAGTCAATATTTTTTAAAACATAATCATCGTCTTTGTAGGCAAAATAAACCTTTTCAAATTTAATTTGACCCGTCAATTTTCTTGAACTTGATGTAAAAGATTGAATATTTTCGGCTGAGGGATCGAGAATTTCGACGGATTCACTCAGGAGATTATTAATCCGTTCAATGGCTGTAAATCCGGCTTGAATTGCCGTAAATTTTTCGGCAAATTGTCGCAAGGGATCGAATAAACGTTGAGCAAAGAGAATGAAGGAAGAAAGCACACCAAAAGTTAGACTTCCTCCGATAAGTTGTTGTCCACCTAACCACAAAACTGCACCAATCGCAACCAGGGAAATCCATTCTAATGTCGCGGATACGGCTGAGTCATAGAAGATTGTTTTATCAACAGCTTTGATATAACGATTGTTGTTTGAACGAAACAGATCTGCATTAAATTGTTCCCGTCGAAAGATTTGAACAACGTTGATTCCGGTTAAATTTTCTTGCAATTTTGAGTTAAGATTAGAGAGTTCTTCTCGGGTTTTATAGTTAGCGATGCGATATTGTTGTTGAAAGTAAATAATGACTGCTGTTACGGGAAAAATCGACAAAACTAGCATTAATGCGAGTTTCCATTGTAGGGTAAACATAGTGATAGCAATCACGCCTATGGAGAAAACATCACTAATAATACCAATGGCTCCGGTTGAGAAAACATCCCCTAAAGCATCAACATCACTGGTGAGACGAGTAATTAATTTGCCGACAGGTGTACGGTCAAAAAAACGGACAGCTAATGAGGTAACATGATGAAATAAATCATTCCGAATATCGGCTGTGATTTTTTGTCCAACTTTCTGTACTAAGTAACCTTGTACCGCTTGTAAAAGGAAGCGTATTAGGATAGTGATCAACAATAACAAAGCGAGAAAATTTAATCCCTCAGACTGCGACATTGCATCGAGAAATTCGTAAGTCGGTTCACCCCGAATGAGTGAAATTGTTTGTCCGATGAGGATGGGTTGAATAGCGGTAGAGATAGAGAGGGGAACTAATAAAATCATAGAGACAGCGAGTGTTCCCTTGCTGCGTTTGGCGTATTCACTCAAGCGTAATAGGAGTTTCCAGTCTGTGTCCTGTTCAGGTTGATTTGGGCGGGTTTTGTTTGCTTTAAATAGGGTAGTCATTCAAAAAAGTCTGATATTGAGTGTTCATTGAATCGGTGAAGTCTTCTTAATGTAGCATTTTTAGCTAAAAATTTCCGTTTTCAGGAATTAATCTTAATTTAATCTTGATTTTAAGTAGCACAGGATGATAGAATAAGGGTAATTTTTGCAAGCGCTAATAGATAGATATTTTGAATAAATTTTGTAGGTAAACTTCCGTTAAAACTTTTTAACCCAGTCAGCCTAATCTTGGGAGAAGCCGAGCAATAATATTTGAATGGGACGACCGTCAGATCTTGAATATTTCAGTGTAAACGGTCGTCTTTAACGGTTGTTTTTAGAAAAATAATCGGTTCATTTTACACAGGGGCTAAGATTTGCGATCGGACTTTTTCAACTAACGTTTTTAATCCGCCTGTATTCACCCGATAACTCAAGGGATGAACAATTAACTGAGCGGTACTTTCAAACAAAACCTCTATTTCAATTAAACCATTTTGTTTTAACGTGCGACCTGTAGAGACTAAATCAACAATGGCTTCCGACATTCCGGTAATCGGCCCGAGTTCAACTGAACCATAAAGCGGTATAATCTCCACAGGAAGATCTAAACTCTCGAAATATTCACTCGCACAATGAACAAACTTAGAAGCAACTCGACTATGAAGCGGTAACTCAACCGGACTGCGAAAAGGACTCGATTCTTTAACAGCAACCGACATCCGACATTTACCAAATTTCAGGTCAACTAAACAAGCCACTTGAGATTTTTTCTCTCGCAAAACATCATAGCCGACAATTCCCAACTGAGCTTGACCATATTCAACATAAACCGGAACATCTTGCGCCCTAACCAGCAAAGCTTTAGCAGTATGAGTCGGGTCATCAATTTGCAATTGTCGGTTACTAGAATCGAGAAATGCGCTAAAATCTAATCCGACTTCTTGTAACAGTCGAATGCTATCTTCTAATAATGCGCCTTTGGGAAGTGCTACGGTAATCATATGGATTTGGGTGTAATTGAGCGGTGATCAATGGATGTCTATTTGTATTGTTGTCAACAATTTGGGTTCGATCAAAAATGACGAACAACAACTCACAACCATCTACATAATATTTACCAGATTATGAGCAAACTTACTCTGGTTATCGGAAACAAAAATTATTCTTCTTGGTCATTGCGGGTTTGGCTAACCCTGAAACAAGCGGGACTAGAATTTTTTGAAATTCGCATTCCCCTGGATAAAACAACCTCTCACAAAGATATTCGCCAATATTCTCCATCAGGGCGAGTTCCGGTTTTAATCGATGATGATTTAACCATTTGGGAATCTCTGGCAATTTGTGAATATATTGCTGAAAATTTCGCGCCCGATCTTTGGCCAAAAGATAGAAAAGCAAGGGCGGTTGCTCGTTCAGTTAGCCATGAAATGCACGCTAATTTTCTCAATTTACGCTATCAAATGCCGATGGACTGTCGTAGTCGCTACCCCGGCGAGGGAATGAAGCCAGAAGTCCAAGCAGATATTGATCGCGTCTGTACAATTTGGCGAGAATGTCGTCAAAAATATGGTCAAAATGGTGATCTACTTTTTGGGCAGTTTAGCATTGCTGATGCGATGTTTGCTCCGGTTGTTTCCCGGTTCGTTACCTATGACGTAAAGTTGGGGGAAATTGAACAAGCTTATGCTGATGCCATTTGGGCTTTACCGAATATTCACGAATGGGTAGAAGCTGCGGCTTTAGAGTCCGAACATTTGTATCGACTGCCTCAATAATAGACTTAATTTTTAGTTGGACTCCGGCTTAAATTCGATGAATTTCCAATCACAAACGATGCGAATTCTTCTTGTTGATGATGAAGTTGAACTCACCTTTCCTTTGAGTCGGGCATTAACCCGAGAAGGGTATACTGTAGATGTTGTACATGATGGCACGGCTGGCTATGATTTAGCGACTCAAAATCACTATGACTTGTTGATTTTGGATTGGATGTTACCGCATCAGTCTGGTATTGAGATCTGTCAACAATTGCGATCGCAAAATAACCAAATTCCGATTTTATTTCTAACGGCAAAAGATACTTTAAATGATCGTGTAGAAGGACTCGATGCCGGGGCTGATGATTATTTAGTTAAACCGTTTGAACTGCGAGAATTATTAGCGCGAGTCCGAGCCTTATTGCGACGTCCTCCGACTTTAGAATCGGCGGCTGCGACTTCTCGACTACAAGTTTGTGATCTAGAATTAGATATCGAAAATCAACTCGCTTATCGGGATGGACGAATTATTGAATTGTCAGAAAAAGAAAGTCAACTTCTTGAATATTTTATGCGTCATGCGGGCTTGTTACTCACTCATCAACAAATTTATCAATATTTATGGGCTGATTCTGATCAACCCAATAGTAACGTTTTGGCGGCTCAAATTCGACTGTTACGCCGAAAAATTGAACGTTCTAATGAGAGACAACTGATTCATACTGTTTATGGCAAAGGCTATCGTTTTGGAGAATAGAAACATTTATTTAGGGCTTAATTCCCCCAAATAACGCTAATTCTAATACTTTCATAAAACAATCAACATGAAGAAAACCCATCTCTCTTAACCACTGACATTGCAGTTCAACCGGGGCTAAAATATTGGCGTCTTTGTCAGGTCTGTTATAATAGTGTTGGGCTATTTCTTCTCTAGATTGATGATTTCCGCGTTGATGATGATAATCCAAAAGTGAATCAATAAACATCTCATTAAAGACCGATTCACCGAAATTAGAAGCAGATTGAATATGTTCTAAATTCAGAAAAACCCCGACCGGAGTCAATAAGTTGTAAATCTCTTGATAGATTTCTTGTTTACGAGAATCCGGTTGATGATGAATGGCAAAACCTGAAACAATTACATCAAATTCACCCACATCTTGAACTAAATTCACCCAACTCGATTGACCAAAATCTCCTAAGATAAACTCAACCTGATTTTGATGATTTGCAAGTTTATCTTGAACAGCCGAAATCATCGCTTCTGAGAAGTCCAAAAATACAACTTTTGCATCAGGATACTGAGTTAATATTGTCCGTCCTAATATCCCATCACCACAGCCTAAATCTAACACAGTGTTAACTTCAGACTGAGCCATTTGAATAATTCGCAATATCATCTCTAATTGTTGATTGGCGAGGGGAATTGCACCCCGAACCCCTTCTAAAAACGTTTGGGCGAGTTGGGCGGTTTTCCAAACTTCATCTGTTCTTGTCATGGTTGTAATTGACCTAATTTAACTAGGGGTTATTGAGGAACCAGAACAACTTGCTATGGCAAACATTCCATAGAGATATCTTACTGATTACAAATCCCCATTCTAATATTACCAGATTGCAAGGAATAAAGATTCGCAGTCAGTTGCGTCAGTCCTATATTTCTCGTTCCAGGATTAAATTCATTGCCTTTTTGATCATCTCCTCTCGTTGGACTAATTGGCTTAATTCTTCAGCTTCATATTTCCCTTCAAAAGCTTCTATCGCCGCTTTTTCCAATGCTAAATCATAAGCATCTTCTAGGGTTGCTGCTAATTCTTCTTCACTCATATAGGTTCCTTTGGCTTTCTGGCGAGAATTAGTGCGTTGAATTTGCTTGACACAATTGCGAATAGAAAGATTCCAAGACCTAGTTGTGCGGTTTTCAGCAGATTGCTTAATTAGGTGCAAAAGCAAAATCATGCCATAGCTAAATATTTTATTCAGTTTATCTGATTTGCTCATTTCTTCTAATTCTTCTACAATTAACAGAGCTTCTGTTATATTGCCTTGGTGTAGCAGTTCTTTGAGGGTAAGTAGTTCTTCCATTGGGTTAATTTTTCGAGTGGTACTGTAGTCTTTTTAAGAGTAAAACTGATAGTTCGTAGTTGCGATGCACGCGCAGGAGATCAGGGCTGTAGGCGCTTCGCCTTCTCGTAGAGTAGCCCAACAACTAAGAGCTTTTTAAAGTAAAAACGGTAACTTCGGGCGGACAATTCAATCGTCCCGGTGGATAAGTTCCTAAACCTCGATTTACATACAAACAATTTGACCCCACTTGATGCAATCCTGATGCCCATTCCCAATGTTTAAACATCCTCTTACAATTTGTTTTTAAGGGGATTAAAAACCTTAAAGGTTCTGGAAGTTGACATTGAACGTCTCGCATCAAACCCGGTAACGCCCCGAGGCCCGGAAGCACAACTTGACCGCCATGAGTATGACCCGATAATTGTAAATCAACACGCCATTTTTGCAGCAATTCCGCAGTATCAGGACTATGAGATAACACAATTCTGGGAGTCATTGGATCAACAGTATCCATCACCGAAGCGGGGTTAAACTGACCGGAATAAATATCAGGTAATCCTATTAATGCTAACCGATCTCCTAACGGATAAACAACTTGATTGGATAAGACTTGAATACCAATTTTTGTTAACGCTTCTGTGATCACCCTTTGCGAGTAACGATAATAATAATCATGGTTTCCCAAGACGGCATAAATTCCGGCTTGACTGCGTAACTGTTTGAGGTGCAAAACTAAGCGATGAATGGGTTGAGGATCATTGGTAACATAATCTCCCGTTAGCAGAATTAAATCAGGTTCAGCTTTGTTTGTTTCTGCGATCGCCTCCGCCAACAATTCATCCGATAGTTTAAACCCATCATAATGCAAATCACTTAACTGAGCGAGTCGAATTCCATCTAATGAAGCGGGAAGATTAGCAATTCCCAAAGTCAAATGTTCAACCCGAAGTGAACCCGTGAACAGCCTGTGCATGAATGTTAATATCAACTAAAGAAAGGCAAATTCTAGTCTAGCAGTCCGTTTGGCAAGCCCTCCAACCTGATTGAGATTTTATAGATTTGATTAATCTCCCCCTAATATCTGATAATAACAACAAGTTAGTTTGTTGGTGATTGTAATTAAGGAAAGTTTAACGATGGCTTTAACCACTTCTACCATGTTAGCACTGTCAACCCCTGCACCGGACTTTCAACTGCCGGATGTGACCACAGGCGAAATGATCTCTTTAGAGACTTTTGCCGACAAAAAAGCCTTGTTGGTGATGTTTATCTGTCGTCATTGTCCCTTTGTCAAACACGTTCAAAATGAACTGGCAAAGATTGGCAAAGATTATGTTTCCAAAGGGCTGGGTATTGTCGCAATTAGTGCTAATTCTGTACAAACTCATCCCGGTGATGCACCGGAACAGTTAAAGGAAATGGCGCAAGAATTAGGCTTTAATTTTCCCTATTGCTACGATGAAACTCAAGAGGTTGCAAAGAAATATACAGCCGCTTGTACACCGGATTTTTTTGTATTTGATAGCGATCGCCAATTGGTTTATCGAGGTCAATTGGATGAGAGTCGTCCGAGTAATGGTAAACCTGTGACGGGTCAAGATTTACGGGCGGCGCTGGATGCTGTTTTAGACAATCAAACCGTTAGCATGGATCAAGTACCCAGTGTAGGATGTAATATTAAATGGCATCCGGGTTCAGAACCGCAATATTTCGGTTAAATAAAAGTTTGTTAGACTGATACTACTCAAAACCTGGTTTCTTGAATAAACCGGGTTTTTCTATTGGTATTAACGGGGTTTTTCAACCGGATCAGGTCGTAAAATGCGGTGCATATCCAGACTGGGAGGTTTAACCGAGGTTTGAGTCAGCAGATCATGAATTTGTCCTCGGTGATGAGTTTGATGATTGAAAAAGTGAGTGATTAAAAGTTCGACTGGATCAACGTGAATATTACCCGCATTATTGCGATATTGAATATTTTGTGTGAGAAAATTCTCATCTAAATCTGCAAAAAAAGCCAGAATTTTCTGATCTTCGGCTTCTCGCACTTGACGCAATTCTAAGAAGTCCTCATAAAGAATCGCATTCAATCCGGTTGAGGGAATTTCTAGACCTTGAAAACGGGTCATCCAAATGCGATCGCCAATTAAAATATGATTAAGAGTACCGTGAATACTTTTAAAAAAAGCAGGTCTGATCTGCTGACGTTCATCATCACTCAATACAGCGCAAACTTCGTACAATTTCCGGTTAGCGAGGACGTTGTACTGAGCGATCATCTGAAAGTGGGAAATTAGAGGATGAGTCATCGGCTGGATTAGATTTTAAACGTTATATCGGAACATAAAGCATCTGAAAATTTCTCGATTCTTTTAATCCCTGTTGGGTGTGACCCATCTAACAGATTACCCTTGTTTGAGATCACGGGTTACTTCTGCTTGAAATCACTGATTTTAGCCAAGAAAATCACGAAAATAAACCCTGTATCATCACGAGTTATACTGAAGAAACATTTGATAATACATACATAGAGAGTAGGCTTTGAATACCATGCAACCTCCGGTTCAACTCCTTCAATCTGCATTAGGCGATCTGTTTGCAGAAGCTAATGCTACAGGTTGCCTCACTCTAGCAGACCGCTACGGCTTAATGGCTGCAATCTTGGATGAATCACTCAGCGAAGAAGAAAGACGCTGTGTAGATAGACTATTACGAGCGGTCTGTCGAGGTCGGATCAAAATAGTTGATGAACTTTCGATGATCCACTAACAAGGGCCTTTTGTGCCATCCGGCATGGTTGCACCACAGAAGTTTGTTCCTGTTAACTTGGTATCATTAAGATTAGCATTTTCCAGATTTGCATTATTAAATTTTGCCTCTTCCAAAAACGCTCGATATAAATCCGCCCAAGTTAGATTAGCTTCACTTAAATTCGCTTTCCTCAAAGTTGTACTGTGTAATTTCGCATCTCGTAAATCAGCCCCCGAAAGATCGGCTTCAATTAAATTTGCTGAACTGAGATCGGCGCCTCTCAATTTAGCACCTCTGAGAATAGTTTTTTGCAAGTTGGCGCCTAAAAGATCCGCTCCATTTAATTCGGCTTCACTGAGATCGGCTTCACTGAGATCGCACTGCTGACAGCGTTTGGTGTCGAGTAGTCGTCTCATGTCCGCTTGCAATTCAGCACTCGCAGGAAGCGTTAATCCTGTCAATACCAGTAAACCAATCAAAATGTGAACTGATTTCATTTGAGTTATCCTGTTGAATTTTTTAGGGAAATCACAACGATTCCTATTATCAGATAAGACTGACGCATCCGTGAATTTAGCAACCCAGTTTAGGGTTTAACCCTAATCATACTAATTTTGAATAGGATTTGAATTTTCGATGAAAAATTGCCGAGGGTTCTAGTTTTTGTCGATCAGCTCGAAATTCCGACTGGAGACGATGACGTAATCAAGCTCAAATTTGCTCCCCATCTCCTCAATTTATTTTGTTGCTCTACCTGTTGTGATCGCACTGTTAGCTTGTTTACTATAGATAGGGCAGTCTCCTGGAGATATCTATCTATCAGACATTTCTCGATCCGTTATAATTTGAATAAAAGTAGATAGAAGTTGTTTTAGCAAAAGCACTATGATCATTTTTGAGAAAATTAGTTTTGATTCATCAAATTTTCTAGTTCAAGCTTTCTCGACGAGAAAACGTTAATTTTGATGGCAGACAAGATCTTTATCCTGTTTATATCATCTCAGAAAAATCAGATTAAATAGAGTCTTATTCTTTTAATAAACCCTCAGTAAAGCCAAACTATGAACCCTTTAAATAACCAACGAAAAGCTACTATATTAATCGTTGATGATTGCCTAGATAATCTAACTTTTTTGACAATAGTTTTGGAGGATGTAGGTTATCAGATTAGACAAGCTAATAATGGAGAAATCGCACTAAAAGCGGTAGAACAGATGTTCCCTGATCTCATCTTACTCGATATTAAAATGCCGGATATTGATGGATACACTGTTTGTAAACGGCTGAAAGCCGATCCGAAAACCCAAGAGATTCCGGTGATCTTTATCAGTTCGTTTCAGGATGCTATTGATAAAGTCAAAGCCTTTGAAGTGGGCGGTGAAGATTATATCACCAAGCCATTTTTCATTGAAGAACTTATTGCTAGAGTCGAAAAGCAACTGATTTTAAAGTGGCAAAAAGCACAACTAAAACAAGAACTAAAACACCGCCGAGAAATAGAAAAACAGCTTCTAGAATCCCATCAAGTTATGGCTCATATTCTGGAGAGTTGTCCTGATGGTATTGCGGTCTTAAAATTCATCCCTTCTCACCCCAAAAAACCCGCCTATTTTTACTGCACTTTTGTTAATCCGGTGATGGCGAACTTGCTTGATATGAATATAGAATATTTGATCAATCGCAAAATATTAGACAGTTCACTAGATATTTATGAGCCGGGTTTATTTCATCAATTTATGGAAGTTGTAGAAACTGGACACTCTTTTGAACGAGACTTATACTATGAAAATAAACAAATAAAAGCTTGGTATTCAGTCCAAGCCATTCCCTATGATCAAGGAATATTAATCGTGGTTCGGGATATCAGCGATCGCAAAGAATGTGAACTCATTCTCCATCGAACCAATAATGTTTTATATCAGCAAAGCGTCACCGATGATTTGACAAAAATTTCCAATCGACGAGCGTTTGATATCTATCTTCACCAAGAATGGAAACGCTCCAAACGAGAAAAACTTCCCCTATCTTTAATGATGATTGATATTGACTATTTTAAGCTGTATAATGATCGCTATGGACATGACGCAGGCGATCGCTGTTTACATAGTGTCGCTCAAACTATTCGCCAAGCCGTTAAGCGTCCCTCTGATTTTGTGGCTCGTTATGGCGGTGAAGAATTTGCTGTGATTTTGCCGAATACTCAACGAGAAGGGGCGGAAACCGTCGCTAATATCATCCAAAAAGCCATTCACGATCTCAAACTTCCTCATAATCAATCTCTGATCAGTTCATATATTACTCTCAGTATCGGAATTAGCACTCAAATTCCCACTTCTGAGGATTTTACACTTCTCATTCAAACGGCTGATCATGCACTCTATGAAGCCAAAAGCCAAGGACGTGATCGGATTTGTGTTTTTAATGCTCAAACTGATTAAATTCAAATCGGAGGATTTTCAGGATTAAATAATTGAGCGATCGCATCAAACTGATACTCATCAGCCAATCGATTTAACAATTCTTTCAGCGACAATTGGGCTTCGGGAATCTCCTCAAGAAGCTGTAAAACCTTTTGTAAATCACAAGCAATTGCCGCATTAGAAACTTGCGATCGCCATTCATTTGACATCTGATTTAATTTTTCTATCGCTAATCTCAACTCCTGCTGTTTATTATTATCCGCCGGAGACTCCGTAGCCTCAGAAGCATAAACATACCGCACACCCAAACATTCAGCAATTTTATTCAGTAAAACCTCTTCTCTGATCGGTTTAAATATCATATCATCACAGCAATTATTCAGCATTTCCTCTTGACTATCATTCAAAGCCGAAGCCAATACCGCAATCATCACCGTCGCCTCACCTTCAGGAGTCGTTTTAATGCGTTGTATCGCTTCTAAGCCATTCATCACAGGCATTTTAATATCCATTAAAATCAGTTGAGGTTGATGTTGTTCAAACTGACTAATAGCCTCTAAACCATTCGCCGCTTCTAACATCTCAAAACCCAACGATCCCAACATCAACATCAACAGTTGACGACAATCAGCTTGATCATCAACAACCAGAATTTTATATTGAGGCTGATCGGCAGCTAAACCAATAATCTCTTGACGCTGTTGAGGACTAGAAACAATTTCAACGGGAGAATTAATCGGGATTGAGAAATCAAACGTTGTTCCCTCACCCACTGTACTATTAACCCGAATTTCACCGCCCATCATTTCGATAAATTGCCGACAAATCGCCAAACCCAAACCCGTCCCCAGACGGGAAGTGCGTCCGGCTTCTCCCTGGACAAACGCCTCAAAAAGATGTTCTAATTCTTCGGGAGGAATTCCTCGACCCGTATCTTCGACTTCAAACCTCAAACTCATAGTTTGTTCGGTATCGCTCGATGAAGTTGACTCCATATTTACCCGGACGCTAACCCCACCCGCATTGGTAAATTTAATCGCATTAGTAATCAAATTCACTAAAACCTGACGCAGTTTTTGTTCATCGGTTTGAATATATGGGGGAACTCCCGAGTCGATCTCAACCGACAACTCTAAACCTTTGCGTTCAATCTCGAGTTGAAACATTTCCTCAACCTCATTCATCAAGGGATAAAGATCGAACCATTCTAACTCCAACTCCATGCGGTTTGCTTCGATTTTCCCTAGATCTAGCAATTCGTTAATCAGTTTTACCAGTTGTTGACCGTTATTATAAATCAGGTCAACGTGTTGCTGTTGCTTACTGTTTAAATTTTCACATCGTCCTAACAGTTGAGCAAAACCCATAATAATATTAAGCGGGGTTCGCAGTTCGTGAGTCACCCAACTGAGAA
Source organism: Limnoraphis robusta BA-68 BA1 (assembly GCF_034932365.1). NCBI lineage: Bacteria > Bacillati > Cyanobacteriota > Cyanophyceae > Oscillatoriales > Sirenicapillariaceae > Limnoraphis > Limnoraphis robusta. The sequence goes on from NZ_JAYGHR010000007.1 coordinate 29,986, forward strand.
ACTGGCTTTTGGAGGTGTTGGCTTCTTCGGCTTTTTGTTTGGCTTCTTCGAGTTCACAGGTGCGATCCTTAACTCTTTGCTCTAAAGTTTGATTAAGCTGTGCGAGTTCTAACTCGGCTTTTTTACGATCATTAATATCGGTGTTAATTCCCAGCATATCTTTCGGTTCTCCCGTTTCAGTGCGTCGAAAAACCACTTCTCGAGACATGAACCAATGCCAGCTTCCATCTTTATGTCGCATCCGATATTCAAGTTCGATAGGCTGCTGATTAGCCCTATTTTCAAACTGTTTATAATGCTGTTTAACTTGATCAAGATCATCGGGATGAACAATCTCAGAGAAGAAGTCAATCCCCTTTTGTTTGATGTCATCGGGATGATAACCCAGATTTTCGCTAACGCCACGATTAATATAAGAAATCGTTTGCTCTGCCAGATCAAAAATATAGATAATTCCCGGACTCGATTCGGTGATTTGCTCGATTAAATTGCGGCTTTCTTCTAATTCTTTCTGGGCTTTTTTCTCGGCAGATATATCAACAATAATCCCGCCAATTGCTTGTTCTCCATCATTCATCTGTAAGGGATAATAAGTGGCTAAGTAATAGCCTTTTGTATCCGGTTCGCTGGGTTTTGTTCCTTCAATTTCTACATTTTTTACAGGTTTTCCTGTTTCAATCACTTGACGAAAAAACGGTAGAAACTGCTCGGAAAACTGAGGAGTAACTTCTGAAACCGTTTTCCCTAGATGTTCTTCAACCGAGCAATTATTCATCTCAGCCAGCACCGAATTCACCCGCAGAAATCGGAATTGATCATCGATGAGAAATAAACCGACCGGACTACTCTCATAGAGATTTTCCAGTCGGTTATTCGTGTGTTCTAGTCGTTGCTGAATTATTTTAATATCGTTAATATTCACAAACGTCAACACAACACCATCACAACTGTTATCCTCTCGCAGATAGCAATGAATTCGCATCAATAAATGTTCGCCTGTTGTTAATAAAGTCACTTCTCGTTCTAGGGGTTGCTGAGTTTCGATTACCTGCTGTAACAGTTCCATCAAATTAGGACAGTCGAGATTATTTGTAAAATCAAAGATCGAACGATTAATATCAGTGGGTCTAATATTGATCGCTTGGGTCGCTGCTGGAGTAAGTCGGCAAATCTTCAGGTTTAAATCCAGAAATAATACCCCGATATCGGTACTTCTCAGCAAGTTATCAACATCATCTGTGAGGCGAGTAAGCTGTTCAATTTTTGACTGATATTCTGAGTTAACCGTGTAGAGTTCTTCATTCGCAGACTGCAATTCTTCATTGGTACTTTGCAGTTCTTCATTTGAGGCGAGCAATTCTTCATTCATTGCTTGCTGTTCTTCGTTAAACGTTTCTAGTTCTTCGACAACGGCTTGCAAATTTTCTCGGGTTTGTTGGAGTTCATGTTCCAACTCGACAATTCGTTGAGCCGCTTCGGATTCGATTTCATAGCGGATTTCTGGGAGTTGCTGAGATTGAATTGTGGGATTTTCTATTTCTAAGAAGACAATAAAACAATCTTCCAAGCTCTCCAAATTAGGATTATGACCGATCTTCAGTCTCACCATTTCAGACTGATCATTTCGATTGATTTTGATGCCGTTATACAAAACGGGTTCTTGATTTCGTTTGGCTCGGTGTAGAGACGTTGCTAAGGGTAATTTTAAATCGGGATGGATAATTTTACTGATCTCTAAATCCGCCTCACCCAAGCTAATTTCTAAAAGATCAGCAGTATTATAAAAAACATGGATTAATCGATTTTCTCGATTCACTAATACACAAGTAATCAGCCGAGACTCAAAACTCTGTTTAAAAATTTCTTCAAGTAATTGCTCAAACCGGGGTGTATTGGACTTGTTCGGTAAAATTGAATTCATCGAAGTCCTGACAATCGCAGGCTGGCGAGTGACCAATTGGGTGAGCGACAGCTTAACATCTCGGCGTTTGCTGTAGATTTTCCACTGGGTATTGATCAGCATAAACTCCTGATCCAACTCCCCTAAAGATTCAGTATCGCCCAAAAACAAAACCCCTTGGGGCTTCAATGAAAAATGCAGCAATTGCAACACTCGCTGTTGTAACTGCGGCTGCATATAAATCAAAACATTGCGACAACTAATCAAACTCATCTGAGAAAAGCCAGGATTCGTCGTTAAATCATGGGGCGAAAAAATTAGCATTTCCCGCAGCGATCGCTTCACCCGAAAACAGCTATTATCATAAGTAAAATATCGTTCCAAACGTTCAGCCGAAATATCATTGGCAATCGCTTCGGGGTAGATGCCCCTCGAGGCAACTTCTAAGGCTTGAGTATCGAGATCGGTGGCAAAAATTTTATAGTTAATCGCTTTTTCACTGTTGCGGATCGCTTCATTGACTAAAATAGCCATTGTGTAGGCTTCTTCACCCGTCGCACAAGCGGAAACCCAAATTCTCAGTTGATCTTCGGCGGTGAGTTCATTAATCAGTTTCGGTAAAACGTCTTCACTAATAATTTTCCACGCCGACGGATCTCTAAAAAAGCGAGTCGCCCCGATTAAAATATCCTGACAGAGTTTTTGCTGTTCTTCGTTGTTTTTAGCCAAAAATCGAATATAACTATCTATACTTCCCAGGCGAGACAGGGCGAAGCGATGCCCAATGCGACGGTGGAGGGTTGTGGTTTTGTATTGAGAAAAATCCGTTTGTTGTTTTGTGGCGAGAATGTTTAAAATCTGCCCCAACTGCTCTGTCGTAATAAGATTTGGGGCTTGAGGAGAAATCCGTTCATGTCCTCCCAAGTGGGTAATATCATAGACAACCTCAGCCAATTCCACAGGCGAGAGGATTTCATCGACTAAACCGGAGGTAATCGCACTGTTGGGCATTCCTTGAAATTGAGCGCTCTCAGGACATTGAACGAGGGCAATCCCACCAGCCCGACTGATGTTTTTTAAGCCTTCCGCCCCGTCACTTCCCGAACCCGACAGCAAAATTCCGATGGCTCGTTCGTTATATTCTAGGGCGAGGGATTGAAAAAAGTGAGTAATGGGAAGGGGGAGGCCTTCTGTCGGAAAATCACTTAAATACAGGCGATGATCCCGGATATTGAGATAGGTGTGCGGGGGTTGGACATAGACGTTATTTTTGTCGATGGTGCTTTCATTCTCGATCACATTGACGGGTAGCGAGGTTTGGCGTTGTAGAATTTCGGATAGCTGATGTCCGCTATCGGGGGGGTGGTGGAGGATGACAACAAAAGCGGCGTTGGGACTATTGGATAGATTGGCAAAAAAGGTTTGTAGGGCTTGCACTCCCCCCGCCGAGGCGCCTATTGCGACAATATAAAAGTTTTCTTCTTGATCAGATGTATTGGACATCAAACTTGCTCCGCTAAACACATATTCTCACGGTCATTAAGGGCTTTTAGTTTGATACTAACGAGTTTGCGGACAAAGGATCAAGTCGTTGAAAGAGCATTTTTTACTCAAGGAATATGAATCTTTATTCTAGCGTTTTTCAATCTATAGCTGTTTTCAGTTCTGTGAGGTACAACACCGATTGGGTAGAAACCCGGTTTCTGCTAGAAACCGGGTTTCTGGTTCGTACCTCATACGAGCGCACACCGCTATATTAGCCAACTGCAACATTTAGGGATTTGCCAATTAAAACGATCACCTCCAAATAGTTTTTAAACAATTTGCCTAATGTTAAACTTGAGTTAACCAACATCGGTAATGTGGGTGTTGGCATGGTGGTCACAATAAAAGAATGAATAATTGACCACATTAAAACTATTCCTATACTTCCCAAAACAGATATGAGAATAATATCGCTCGTTTTTAGCCACAGGAAAGGAACCAACGCATCAGAAAGCGCGATCAAAGATAATGAAATTCGGGGTGTCATGGTAAACCGTTCAGGTTCTTAGGGTGGGTACTACAAATCAGACCTATACCAACCAAGGAAACTGAATTGACAATCTATCTAATTGTGATTAGAAAGTTGGCGCTTCAGACTCCTCTCAATGCCTACGAAGTTAGCTGACGGGCGAGGGCTGAGAGATGCCCTTCTCATGTCTTGGTCACTCTGTTTCCAAAGACTACCTTTGCGAGATTAGCCCCAAAATTTGGTTCCTCCGTTCCAGCAACACTTGTATTTCACTAAAAAAATTAGTGATCTCAACAAGGGCTTTTATCTGCCGGATTAGGCTGACTGTTTGTTTTATTTTTCTATGCTCATTTTATCTTTATAATTTTTCAATTGTCAACAAGTTTTTAAATTTTTTTGACAGAGAGAATCCGATAAGATTTCCTTTGTGATCTCAGTCAGGGAAACGGATTGATCGAGTAGTCTTTTAATTGTTGTCCGAGATCCTCCCGAAAATTCTCGGATGAGGTATTGTCACCTTTTTTACTGGAAATTTGTATCACAAATTACTAAAATTTGAGAAGCAATGATCAAGCTGTCCGTCAAGCGCTAGTAAAAACACCCATCAATTGCTAAGATGAAAGGCTGTACCTAAAAAACTCCTAAAGTCATGCCTGCGGCAACCGCTCCCACACCGATCAGCTTCCCGTTGAGTGCCGTCGTTGCACAAGAGGCGATCAAACTCGCCCTTTTAATGGCAGCCGTTGATCCAGGACTCGGAGGCGTGGCGATCGCTGGACGTCGAGGAACCGCCAAGTCAGTGATGGCCCGCGCCCTTCATGCCCTATTACCCCCCATCGAAGTCGTCAAAGGGGAAATCGCCAACCTCGAACCCGATCCCGACAACCCCAACCAAGAAACACAAGTTATCCCCGCACCTTTTATTCAAGTTCCCCTCGGCGTAACCGAAGATCGTTTACTCGGTTCAGTGGATGTGGAAAAATCCGTTAGACAAGGGGAAACCGTCTTTCAACCGGGACTCTTAGCGGCGGCTCATCGAGGGATTTTGTACATCGATGAGATTAATTTACTCGATGATAATATTAGTAACTTATTATTAACTGTTCTCACCGAAGGCTGTAACCGAATTGAACGAGAAGGGATGAGTTTTGAACATCCCTGTAAACCGTTATTTATTGCAACTTATAACCCCGAAGAAGGGCCGCTTCGAGAACATTTATTAGATAGAATAGCCATTTCTCTTTCAGCCGATGGCGCCTTAAGTTTAGATCAACGAGTGGCTGCGGTTGATAGAGTCACCAGTTATGCGAGTTCTCCCGAAGCCTTTTTAACTCAATATAGCGAAGATATTGATAACTTAAAAACTCAAATTCTCTTAGCCCGAGAATGGTTAAAAGACGTTAGCATCAAACCCGAACAAATACACTATCTGGTTGAAGAAGCGCTACGAGGCGGAGTCCAAGGACATCGAGCCGAACTCTTTGCCGTGCGAGTCGCCCAAGCTTCAGCCGCCTTTGAAGGTCAAACCGAAGTTCTCGCCGATGATCTGCGACGCGCAGTAGAATTAGTTATCGTTCCCCGTGCAACCGTTATCCAAACGCCACCGGAAGAACAACCTCAGCAACCGCCACCCCCACCGCCCCCCGAACAGTCTGAACAAGACGATGACGTTGACGACGACGAAGATCAAGAAAACCCGGAACCCCCCGAAGAAGAACAGATGAGTATTCCCGAAGAATTTATTTTCGATCCGGAGGGTATTATTCTCGATCCAACTGTGTTATCCTTTGCAAATAAGGCAAACCGTCAGGGTAAATCGGGCAGTCGCAGTTTAATTTTTTCTGATGATCGCGGTCGCTACATTAAACCGATTTTACCCAGAGGAAAAGTTCAGCGAATTGCTGTAGATGCCACTCTCAGAGCTGCTGCTCCCTACCAAAAAGCTCGGCGTCTGCGTCAACCGGATCGCAAGGTGATTGTGGAGTCCGGGGATATTCGCGCCAAACTGTTAGCCAGGAAGTCTGGGGCGTTAGTTGTGTTTTTGGTGGATGCTTCGGGTTCGATGGCACTCAACCGGATGCAGTCTGCTAAAGGTGCCGTCCTGGAACTGCTGAACGAAGCCTACCAAAGTCGTGATCAGGTGGCTCTCATTCCATTTCGCGGTGAACAGGCTGAGGTGTTGTTACCGCCCACGCGATCGATTTCTGCGGCACGACGACGGTTGGAACGTTTACCCTGTGGGGGCGGTTCACCGTTGGCGCATGGGTTAACCCAAGCGGTACGAGTGGGGATGAACGCCAAACAGTCGGGGGATATTGGTCAGGTGGTGATTGTTGCCATTACCGATGGACGAGGAAATGTATCTTTAGCGCGATCGCTCGGTGAACCGATATTAGACGGAGAAAAGCCGGATATTAAGCAGGAATTGTTAGAAATTGCCGCTAAAATTCGGGCGTTGGGGATGCAATTGTTAGTGGTGGATACTGAGAATAAATTTGTTTCAACGGGGTTTGCAAAGGAGTTAGCGAAAACCGCAGGCGGGAAATATTATCATTTACCCAAAGCGACTGAACAGGCGATCGCAGCGATGACTCAAAATGCCATTAAAGATGCGATCGGTTAATGTTTTGATTCGTTTGACTGGGAAATTGTCATTCGTCAACCCTGAAGCTGTTTAATCAAGTTTTGTAGGGGTAATTCATGAATTACCCTTACCAGTTATCAGTTTTTTTACTGTCCCCTGTATCCGGTTCCTTTTTATAGCATTATTTTTTGAATTTCATATCACTATTAAATCCAAACAAAATTACTCCGGTATTTATTAGGGCTTGAATTTTAGGTTTTTTCAATACAATTAAAAATATTGTTAGGAAAAATGTGCTTCAGACAATCTTTAATTTTTCTTTAAAAAGATATCATTGACTTGAAAAAAATATAAAATTACTTTTCGATAAAAAAATAAAGAATGTCTTAACGATTGAAAGCTTAAAACACCATCAAGAACCCGGAAAAAGCGCGATCGCGAACGTTAGAATTAGAAGAATTGTTGTCAGAACAGTCAAATCCGGAAAATGTACCGTGAACCTCTTGAGTCTGATGTGATTTTAGTTGTAGATGACAAGCCAAGCAACCTAGAGACTTTATATACTATCTTAGAAAAGGTCGGTTTCCGGGTCTTTGTCGCTCAAAATGGAGAAAAAGCAATCCAGATTGCAGAATCTATCCGTCCCCATCTGATCTTACTCGATGTGATAATGCCAGGTATAAATGGGTTTGAAACCTGTCGTCATTTGAAAGCTAAACCCGCGCTCCGAGAAATTCCAGTCATTTTTTTGACGGATCTTTCTGAGACAATCAATAAAGTCACAGGTTTTGAAGTGGGCGGAGTTGATTACCTCAGCAAACCCATTGATGAAAACGAACTGTTAGCCCGTGTTCGCACGCATCTAACGCTTCAGCAAATGCAGCAGCATCTCGCCATCCAAAACCGCACCCTGCAACGAGAAATTAAATCTCGTCTTCACATTGAACATCAACTTCAGGAGCGGACATTTCAGTTAGAACAAGCGCTCAACTTTCAAGCTGTAGTTGGAGAGATTACCGAAAAGATTCGGGATAGCTTAGATGAAGAACAAATTCTGCAAACGGCTACCGAAGAATTAGCGAAGGTACTGGGGATTAATTGCTGTCAAATTGAACTGTACAACCCGACTCAAACCCAAGCGATAATCGCCTATGAATACAGCAGCATCCTACCCAAATGTCAGGGAATGACGCGACAGCTTCAAGATTTCCCCGAACTCTATCAACAATTGCTGCAAAATATTCCGTTTCAATATACAGAAGAAATACCGCTATCGAGTTCTCAAAAAAACCCCCAAACTTGTTTAGCTTGTCCGATTTTTGAAAATCAGGAAGTTGTGGGGACTATTGGGAACTTACGCTTACTGAAACCTTGTCACGAAGTATTTGAAGATTTGGAAGTTCGTCTGGTTCAACAAGTAGCGACTCAATGCGCGATTACCATTCGTCAAGCTCGGTTGTATCAAGCAGCCCAAAAGCAAGTTCAAGAGTTAGAAAAACTCAACCGAATTAAGGATGAATTTCTCAAAACCATTTCTCACGAACTGCGAACCCCGATGAGTCGGATTAAACTCGCAACTCAAACTCTTGAGAAGTTTCTCGTAGACGAATCAGTGGTACAAAAATCTTCTACCTTTAGTAAAGTTTTAGACATTTTTCGTCAAGCTTGTCAACGACAAAATCAACTCGTTGATGATTTGATTAGTTTGTGTTATCTCGAAGCGAAAGCAGAAACGCTCGTCTTTGAATGGGTCGATTTAGAAACTTGGCTTCCTGAAATTATCCAGCCGTTTCTCGAACGAATTCACAGCCAAAAACAACAGTTAAATCTCGATATTTCCCCGCAGCTTCCCTTACTCAAATCAGATATTTCTATACTAGATCGGATTGTCAGAGAGTTGTTGGATAATGCTTGTAAGTATACACCCTTTGGAGAACAAATTACGGTTTCTGTTCGGGCGAGTGATCAGATGATCGTGTTGAGCGTTATGAATACAGGAATTGAAATTCCTCTTGATGAACAACAGCGAGTTTTTGATCAATTTTACCGCATTCCACATCATGATCCTTGGCAATATGGCGGAACGGGATTAGGATTAACTTTAGTGCAGAAATTGGTCGAACTGTTAGACGCTTCGATAGAACTGGAAAGTTATGCAGGTTTCACTCAATTTTCGGTGAAATTTCCCAAAATTTGTATTGAACCTGCATCCTGTTTTAACTCCGTTTGCCAACCTCCGTTTACGGTGAATCTCGTCTCCAGTCAACCTTGTAAATGTCAACGTTAAACGACTGTTTTTTCGATGAATTGACCTTGACTTCTGAGTGCATCTAAAAAAGCATAAATAGCCGGAGAATGCAGGGCATTTTTCAAAACGGCTACCCCAATGACTCGTTCTAAATGAGAGGGTAAATCACACACTCGAATCAGAGGAGGTAGAGGTTCAGCCGCCAGACGAGGCAAAATTGCCACCCCTAATCCTTGCATAACCATACCGACAATGGTGGAGTCTTCCCGAACTTGGTAAGCAATATTCATCGGATAGTTGGATGTTTTCAGATAAACCGAAATTAACTGAGCGCAACAATGAACCCCGGTCATTATTAACGGATAAGAGGCTAACTGTTCCCAACTCAATTTTCTGCTTTTTATGGTATAATTAGGAGGTAATAAAACAATATAATCATCGCGTAAAATTTCCCAGGTTTCAAACTCATGACTCGCCGGAAGATAGGTAAAGCCAATATCCGCCCGTCCTTCTCGCAGGGCTTGTTCCATATCGACAGTATCATCCATTTCTGTTAACGTAACGGTTACTTGGGGAAAATGAGCCGAAAAACGAGCAATAACTGTAGGTAAAATATGAGTGGCGATACTGCGAAAGCAAACAATACGAACTTTGCCACTTTGTAATCCTTTTTCGCGATTGGCTTCTGTCTCAATATTTTGCAACAAATACTGAATTTGACGGGCTTGGGTGACAATTCGTTCACCAACTGGAGTCAAAGACGCCCCATATCGTCCTCGTTGCAGAAGAATCACCCCTAACTCTTCTTCTAAGGTGGCGATCGCATGGCTGATGGTAGATTGAGAGAGATTAAGCTGAAGTGCCGCTTCACTAAAGTTTCCACTGTCAGCGATCGCGACTAAAGCCCGCAGTTGGGAGAGTTTTAACCGTTGAGAATTCATAGCGTCTGCTCCCGATGTTAGAAAAATTGATGGCTATCTATCGATTTTATCGATAAATGTCATAGATAGAATCCGTTGATTATAGATCCAGTCAAAAGTTACAGTAAATTTATCAGTCAAGGGATAAACTAAAAAGCCAATTTGAGGGGATGTTAATCATGGCAAATTTTACCAATGTTTCCGACCGAGATCGCCTAGAAAGGTTGTGGTATCAACAACAAAAAGACTTTCGGATTTCTGCACAGCTTAGAGAACTTATTCGCAAAGCTTTTTATTGGCTGATCACAGGTCTAAGCGCCGCAGATGACATTCAAGTTTGGACTTGTTCAGATCGCTTGGGTAATACTTACTGGAATGCTTACGATCCGATTTATGATCGCTTTCTCTCACGGGCTTCTGAAACGGAACTGCGACTTTGGTTAGAGCAACGATACAATCGGTAATTTTCCCGTATAGCAATCATAAATCATTGGTGAATACTCACAGCCTCAGAAAAGTAGGGGCTATTGATAAATTGCCCTTACGCCGGTTCTATATCTTCTATTTTAAAGTTAATTAAGTTGGAGTTTTACGGATGATTAGGATCACCTCTCAATTCAATTCTAAGCATAAAACAGAGTTCCCTTTAAATTCTCGTTTTAGCAATCAATCGCTCAAAATCTATGATGATGTCAGGGGATTTTTGAGAAGATTTTGGCAGTTTAGCCTGTATTATGGAGAATATATTGCCAAAAGTTCCCCTTCTCCAACTACCTCTGTCAAGACAAGCCCACTCACGAATAGTCAGCAAAGTATGGAATGAAGCCTGTTAATTCTCCTGTACTAAGCACCCCCCTCAGATCAGCAAGCCGTGAATTAGGCGTTCTATCTTGAGGGGGGTGTTGTATTAGTGCTAGAATGTTAAACTACCGAGAAACAGATGTGTAGTTCGATCCAGAAGCATCGCTGCCGGAGTACACCCATCAGTTTTTCGTCTTTTTCCGTGAAACTTGGCAAGAATAAGTCTTGTAGGGATGATCCCCTTCTGGTAAAATCTAAAGCAAAAGTTAGTATAAAATACCTAGCTTGCTACTTCTTGAGGCCATCTGTCAGTCAGGAGTCAGCCAACAGCCTTGTGTTGCTTATTGCTCCACTTTCGGGCATGGCTGTCAATAAACTGTCCTGATGTTGGTCTGATTTCATATGCTCAAAATAAAGCTATTGAGCTTGTAAACAGTTTTTGATGGTTAGAGGGAACCTATGGTGAGTAAGCCGGATCGTGTCGTACTTATTGGCGTTGCTGGAGATTCTGGATGTGGAAAATCTACATTTTTACGTCGTATAACAGACATTTTTGGGGAAGATTTTGTTACCGTTATTTGTTTGGATGATTATCACAGTTTAGATCGCAAACAGCGTAAAGAAACTGGAATTACAGCTCTTGATCCGAGAGCCAACAACTTTGATCTGATGGCTGAACAGATCAAGGCGCTGAAAAACGGTCAGTCAATTATGAAGCCAATTTATAACCACGAAACGGGGATGATTGATCCGCCTGAGCGGATTGATCCCAATCATATTGTTGTGGTTGAAGGGTTACATCCCTTATATGATGAACGGGTGCGCGAACTTCTCGATTTTAGCGTCTATCTTGACATCAGTGATGAGGTCAAAATTGCTTGGAAGATTCAGCGCGACATGGCAGAACGGGGTCATCGTTATGAAGATGTTTTAGCCTCAATTAATGCCCGTCGTCCTGATTTTGAAGCCTACATCGATCCTCAAAAACAATACGCCAACGTTGTTATTCAGATTTTACCGACTCAATTAATTCCCGATCATAAAGAGCATAAAGTCTTGCGAATTCGCTTGATTCAACGAGAAGGAATTGAAGGTTTTGAACCCGCTTATCTATTTGATGAAGGATCAACCATTTACTGGACTCCTTGCGGACGTAAGCTAACCTGTTCCTATCCCGGTATCAAGATGTACTACGGGCCTGATGCTTACTACGGTAACGAAGTCTCAGTTCTAGAAGTTGATGGTAAGTTTGATAACTTAGATGAGATGATTTACGTTGAGGGACACCTGAGCAATATCTCAACTAAGTATTATGGCGAACTGACTCACATGATGCGTGAACATCGAGAGTATCCTGGCTCTAATGATGGTAGCGGATTGTTCCAAGTGTTGGTGGGCTTAAAAATGCGAGCCACCTATGAACGCTTGGTTGGAAGTGGAGAAAAAGTGGCGGCGGCTGTCTAAAACACCAACGTTGCTATCTTTTAATCTAAAACAAACGCGGGAGATCTAGATCATCTCGCGTTGTTTTTTTCCTAGATTTGTATTTACCAAGGACTGCCAATCATTGTAAACCCCGACCAGTAATAAGGGTGATATCATGTCCGACTAATCAATAATGATTCTGTAGGGGCGGGTTCAGTCAATATCTTTAGCACTACTGAGAGATTGAGATAAACCCGCCCCACCCCATAACAGAATTAATCAACCGGACATAATATGAGATGGCTTCGCTGTAAGCTGTGGCGAGTTCTGCGGGAAGGGTGATATTTTCAGGCGAACGACTTGAAGCTTTTAACTGTCCATCTTTAATTGTAACTTGACCATGAATCATGGCTAATTGTCCTTGTCGCAACGCCTCTGCTTTAATATTAACGTCCCTCAAATGAGAATAAAATTCAATCATTAAGCCTAATGTTCCTTCATCGCTTTACGCAATAACGCTTCCTTTAATTGTCGGTAATATTAAGATCGAAACTCAATCCTTGCTACTTTTTAATAACTCTCAAATAACGGTTAGCAGTCAAGGCGAAGGTTCGGCGGGAAACTTAACAATAAATGCCAATTCTGTTGAATTAAATCAAAGCAATTTACAAGCTGAAACTGTTGCAAGAAATGGTAATATTATTATTAATACTCAAGACTTGCGATCGCGTGGCAATAGCCAAATTACTACGAATGCGACTGGAGAAGCAACAGGAGGTAATATAGAAATCAATACAAACCTGTTAATTTCGTTAGAAAATAGTGATATTTCTGCTAATGCTCAACAAGCTTTTGGCGGACGAGTTATTATTAATGCTAATGCTGTTTTTGGGACGCAATTTCGCACTGTTCAAACCTCAGCCAGCGATATAGCAGTACAAAATTCGGTTAGGACATTTCTACATCCTAGAATCCTTTCATAGTCTGCTGTTGCCTGTTGCCTGTTCCCTGTTCCCGATTCAAGTAGCGCTATATCACCGCCACGTCTGAATTAGGCGCCCAATTTAGCGGTACTGTTGAACTCAACAGTGAAATTGATCCCAGTCAAGGGTTAGTGGAATTTCCCCAAACCTTGGTTGATCCAGCCGCTTTAATTGCTCAATATCCCTGTCTAAAAGCTCGAGAAAGCCAGTTTATTATCACCGGACGGGGGGGGATTCCAAACACTCCAAGCGACCCGTTAAACGGCAATAGAGTAGAGGTTGATTTGGTTAATCCTTCAGTCACTTCAACCCAAAATAACCCAACCGTTAGACGGTCTTCAAACAAACAGAATCAACCTGTTTCTAGTCTTAATATTATTCCCGCTAGAGGATGGATCAGAACTCAAAATGGTGATGTGATTCTCGTCGGTTATGACCCCAAAAATACAGGAGTTAAACGTTTACCAACGACGTCTAAACAGTGTCAACCCTAATTTTGATAACCCCCTTGAAAACCCACTCGATAACCGGAAAGATATCCTTCTTTGTAGCTAGTTGTTACACGATCTCCAAACTCTTTTTCAACATCCGGTTCAGAGGGTTGAGAATTATTTTGGCGGGAATTTTGACCTGCGGTTACTCCAACTTCATAACCCGCATTAAATCCATTTTCACAATCTGCAATACCCCCTTGTTGAGATTCAAATTGTAGACAGGTTTCTTCTCGAATATCTTCCGGTAAAGCAGAAACCTTTAAAGATGGACTGAGTAATAATCCCCCAACTAACAGTAATTTGAATAGAGTTGAGATTGGTTGATTTTGCATTAAGATTAACATCGTTTACCACTCCATTGAAAATCTTGAACTTAAAAGTCAATTCGACCTGTACGAATCAGTTTAAATCCTGCTATCATGGATAAAAAAGCGACGAAAAATGACCATAAACTGGTGGGTCTGAGTAAAACACGACTGTTGATAAAAACTAAAGCCACTCCCGCTACCACAAAGACCCAACCTAAGTTTCCCGTTTCCCGAGGAAAGAAGACTAAGGAAACAATGCCGAAAATCAGTAAAATCACTGAACTTGCCGCCGACATATCTTGCCACCAATATCGTAAAATACTAGAGGTAAAGACAATATTTTGACCGAGAAAATAAACCCCGAGAAGAACTAAGGCTAATCCCGCGAGTGAAATTAGAATTCGCATGGTTTTTTGATTTGAAGTTAATGACGGTTCATTTTATTATTTTACTCTAACCTTGAGTAAAATAGAAGCCAATAATACAAAGATAAGTTGAAACAAAAAAAGTTAATATATAGCAATATTAAATGAGTTATGAACTTGAAGCGGTCGATCCATATCGAGCGGGTAAGGGCAGTTTATGAATTGCCCCTACTGTTCCTCTGTCGTGATCATTCACAAATAATTTCTGATTGCTATATATTGTTATAATATATCAGAAATGACCACAACTAATTTTTAGTTAATCATACTCGAACTTTCTTCAAAATGCAACTACATTCAAGTTCTGGAAAATGGCGTGTAGGGTTAGCCCTAACGCTGACAACCTGCTTTCTCTGGGGTATTCTTCCTCTAGCTTTAAGCGTCACTTTAAACGTTCTTGATGTCTATACAATAACCGGATTTCGTTTTCTAGCCGCCTTTCTAACACTAGGAATTTATCTAGCTTGGAAACGCCAACTTCCCTCCTGGAAAAAATTACAACAAGTGTCTTGGAAATTGTGGGGAATTGCCACTTTATTCTTAGCTGGAAATTATCTATTATTTGTTTCCGGTTTAGCCAAGACTTCAGCTACAACAGCAGAAGTTTTAATTCAAATTGCCCCGGTATTCATGGGTTTAGGTGCAATCATCATTTTTAAAGAACGTTATAGCCGTCTTCAGTGGTGTGGTTTAGGAATACTTACACTGGGTTTTATTCTGTTTTTTAATGAAAAACTCCAAGTTCTGATTGTTTCCCCAACTCAATATTTATTGGGGAGTTTTTTAATCTTCTTTGCCGCTATTTGTTGGGCAATTTATGCGTTAACCCAAAAGCAACTTTTATTGCAACTTCCCTCCTCTAATATTATGCTGGGAATCTATGGAGGTTCAACCCTATTATTCGCCCCAATTTCTAGCCCTCAAACCCTTCTCAATCTCAATCTTTTAGAATTCGCCATTTTACTATTTTGTGGCTTAAATACTTTACTCGCTTACGGGGCTTTTGCTGAAGCATTAGAACACTGGGAAGCCTCACGAGTCAGTGCTGTTTTAGCCATTACACCGATTGTAACCCTGGTGTGTGTTGAGGTTTTTTCCTCCATTTTTCCGGCATTCGTTACACCCGAATACCATACCCCTGTGGCAATTCTGGGCGCCTTTTTAGTGGTTGTCGGTTCAGCAACCATTGCGTTAGGACAAACCCAGAAATTGCTTTAAAAAGCCCCCTATTTTGAAGACAAGTCAATTAACCCTATTGTCGTTTTTCTCGCTCTTGTCGTCGGCGATCGCGCCATTCCATCGCCGTGAGATAAATAATTCCTCCCGTGACAATGATCATCAGAACTGAAGCCGTTAATGCCAAAATATTAATCACAGAAAATTCCATAATTTCCTCCTTTTTAGGACAATGTACCCAAACTGCTCCTCAGTTTAATTCTAATCTGCGGGTAATTCTTCGAGAATCATAAACCGGACATGATTAATGGCTAAATTTCCGACAGAAGCCTCCTCCTTATTAACAGGTAAACCTTGGTTTCTCAGTTGTTGAAACCTAATCCCTTTTCCAATTTCAACATGATACCAAGCCAATCCCATAAAAAACCGTAAGGGATAGGGGCCATTATCTTGAATATCATCAGGATTAGACTCCATCGGAACCCAACCAAAGCCCGGAATATAAAACTCCAACCAAACATGATTATACTCGGCTTGTAGAGGAATATTTTTCTGTTGAGGAAAAGGCGGACATTTATAACGCCCAACAGTACGACAAGCAATTCCATTCAACCGCCCTAAAGCCAGTAAAGCCCCAACATATTCTCCACAAGAACCAATTCCCCGTTTTAAAACAACATCAGGAGTTTCGATTTTTGAAGTCAGACTGTAGGAAAGTTGATCATAAACATAATTGCGAATACTCAATAATTTTCGCAGAATATTCGTCTCATTACGAACAGCCTCATGTGCTGCATTTAGAACCGTCGCCGACTCCATCGCCAAGTTATCATCATCAACTAAATACTTCGCTCTAAAATCCGGCGTTAGGGGTTGAATATCCTCCACATCCCAAGGGTTTAGCTGATATTTAATTGCCCGTACTTCTAACAACGCTTTCCAGCCAAAAATCCGCCGTTCTTTAGAATTAAAAGGCTTAAACTTGAAGACAGCAACCCGTTCTCCATCTTGAATTTCTTCCGTAAAAGGCACTCCAATCGGCGTAATTTCTCGAATTTTTTGTCGGTTTGTTTCCGAGGGTAAAGCAATCCGCCATTCTACATCTTCAAGAATTACCTCATCGAGCGGTTCGAGTTCTTCGATATAAGACATCTCAATCAAATAACCATTAGAAGTTGCATAACGTTCCTGTTGGTTATAGTGATAATACAAGGGATGAATAAACGTGCGATCGCGTCGGGCGAGTTGATATTGCTCCTCCGAATTGGGATCATCGCGAATATATAACTCATCACCTGAGTAGGCGACATAAAGCACCTTTTCTCCGGTATTTTCATCCCGATAAAAACCTAATCCACAGGGAAATTCAAAGGGAGTTAATACACTAAATTTAGTCTTTCCCGTTCCCCGTTCCAAGCAATAAACCGTTTGTTCTATTTGATCACAAACCCAAAGTTCTTCATCGTAAACCGTCAAATTTTCTCGACCGATACCGGGAGCATAAAACCGAGTAATTTCTCGACCTGTTTCCCGATTAAACACAAAAATATATCCCAATTTAGCACAGCTTACATAAACCGTTGATTGCCAAACTGCGATGCCCTCCGCCTCATAAGGAAGAGTCGCAAAAAGTTCAGGTGCTAAATTAACAACCCGATCTTCTTGTAGAGCATTTTCACAAAAATAAACTCGTTCATCGCGAGTATACCACAGCGTATTTTCCCAAATGGCTAAACCCGTAACATCTGTAAACTCGGAAACCAGATAAGGATTAACAATCGTTGTATTATCCGTTTTCGGATCAACTTTAAGCAAAAACCCCCGTAAGCGATCAATTGCAAACAGAGTCTCTCCTAAAAACGCTATCCCGTGTAGCGCTGAAACTCCGATGGGTCGGATTGTTCGGGCGATCAAACGAGAGTTTTTATCAAGATTAGGGCTAACTGTCATAAGCTGAAATGAAGATTAAATGAATGGTCTCACGAAGAGAGTATTGATCATTGTAGAGTTAGAGAGTATTGGGATTCGTTTTCATCCCAATTTCTTAAAAGGCTTGGGAATTCTCACTCACGACTTGAAAATTAACAGCAGATTTTCCTATGCTTCCCAGAAACATTGGATAGAATAGAACTGTTATTCATCTTGGCTAGGTTTACCTGCAAGCAAGCTCATCATGGTTTGGACAGCCTCTCCTCGACACATCATTACAACGTTTTCCCTAGCTTTATTCTTGGAAATCGTTACCCCTAGCTTAATGCTAGCAGCACAGGCCCGTTCCATTCATCTTGTTCCCTCAGATCATGCTTCTAGGATACAATCGTCTGATTCGCGATTCGCGGTGGAAATTGTCCAAACTGATGAAACCAAAGCCCCAAACACCCCGCTTTCTCAAACCGAGTGGAATAATTTTACACCACCGAGTCGGGGAACTCCCGGAAGACGAGAAGGCGCCGGAACACGCGGAAGATGCCCTGGAGGCGTTACCGCTCTGATTCCTACCTCAACTTTAGGTCGTACCGCATCAGAAAAACCGACAATTTATTACTATATTCCCACATCCTTAGAAGCAGTTTGGGTGAAGTTTGAACTGTTGGACGAAGAAAATAAACCCCTCTACGAAACCAACTTCCAGATGAAACAGACCAAAGCTGGAGTGATTGGTTTAGATCTGTCTGAACTCAAAGATGCACCTTCTTTAGAAGTCAATACAAACTATCATTGGTATCTGACAATTCGATGTGAACCCGACACCCTAGACCCTTCCGGTGATATCGTTATCAATGGATGGATTAATCGAGTCGCTCTCAGTCCAAGTCAGCTTAAACAGTTTGAGCAAACAGAACCCCGTGAACGCCTCAACCTCTACGCCGAAGAAGCCCTGTGGTATGAAACCGTCAGAACTTTAGCTCAGTTGCGCCTATCTAATCCTGAAGATACAATCATTTTGCAGCGCTGGTCAGAACTCCTCAACTCCGTCGGTTTGGGTAATATTGCTCCTCAACCTCTGGTTAAGAGTGAGTTAGGTGACAGTTTACAGTGAACAGTCAGGAGAGAGAAAAAGTTTTTGCATGAGTGCATGATTGCATGAGTACCTTATCATTGTTGAGTTCGGAACTCCTGACTGCTGTTGTAGGAACTGCTATCTTAACGGGGGGGCTGGGGGGCTATAGCACTACCCCCATAATCTTTGATTTGGGGGTAGGTACATGGACACCCCAGGTAAAAAGCGAGGCATTCGACCTGTCCGCTTTTTACAATCTCCGTATCAATTGTTAAACTTAATGACATAGAATTAAAACCACCATGTGTTAGTATTCGAGGCTAAATTACGAGGGACAGACGAGCAGTACGCCATCTTAGATGAGATGATTCGTACTGCCCGTTTCGTGCGTAATAGTTGCCTGAGATACTGGATGGATAACAAAAGGGTCAACAGGTATGATTTGAACAAGTATTGCAAAATACTCAGAGAACAATTTGAATGGTGCAAAAAACTTTCAGCGCAAGCCTGTCAAGCTAGTGCTGAAAGGACATGGAGTGCTATTGCTAGGTTCTTTGATAATTGCAAGAAAAAAGTTCCGGGTAAGAAAGGTTTCCCCAAGTTTAAAAAACATCGAACACACGGCTCAGTCGAGTACAAGGTTGATGGATGGGTGTTATCGGATGACCGATTAACCATTACGTTCAGGGATGGTTTCAAAGCTGGAACTTTTAGAATGTGGGGAACTCGCGATTTGCATTTTTATCAAAAAAAGCAGATTAAGCGAGTGAGTGTTGTGCGTCGAGCCGATGGATATTATGTTCAGTTTTCCATCGATCAAGAGCGAAATGAACAACATAAGCCCACAAATCGGATGCTAGGCATAGATGTTGGTCTAAACCATTTCTACACCGACTCTGATGGCAACAAAGTAGAAAACCCTCGGTTCTTAAGGAAGGCAGAGAAGGCTTTAAAACGCGCACAAAAACGTGTTTCTCGTAGAACCAAAGGGTCAAAAAATCGCCTCAAAGCCATTAAAAAGTTGGGTAGAACGCATCTCTTGGTATCAAGGCGGCGTAAAGACTTTGCAGTAAAGACTGCTTGGGCGCTTATCCTGTCGGCAGATTTGGTAGCCATTGAAGACCTAAAAGTGCGGAATATGGTTAAGAACCATCATCTAGCTAAATCAATATCTGATGCTAGTTGGACGTTGTTTAGGCAGTGGTTGGAATATTTCGGGAAAGTGTTTAACGTGCCAGTGATTGCTGTTGCACCTCATTACACATCTCAAAATTGCTCTAACTGTGGTTCCGAAGTTAAGAAATCCTTGTCCACGCGCACACATAAATGCCCACATTGCGGTTATTTAGATGACCGGGATACGAACGCCGCCATTAATATTTTGATGAAAGCATTGCAAGGGTTAGCACAACTACCGAGGGGCACTCGGAAAGTAACGCCTGGGGATGAGATGATCCACTGCTTGGAGGGAGAAATCCCAAAAAGTAAGGTTGCTCGTAGAGCCAGGAAACCCCGTCAGTGATGATGGGAATCCACCTCCATAATCTTTTGATTTGGAGGTGGAGGATGTCAAATAAACAGGAGTATCCAGTCGGAGGCTTCTTGATGGCTTGGTGTGTATGGATTGAATTGTCGTGGTGTAGAGTGATCTTAACGAATACAACCCTCTTGGCGCTTTTGCTCGCTCCTGTTGCCCTCAGTAGCCCCCCCGAAAGTGAAACCATTTATCAAAAAAAATCAAAATTTCCTGCACAGACTTGGACTTTTCCTTCTAAACCTTGCACTTTAACATCCTGTTCCCTGATTTCACAAACCGCTACCCCAGACTCCTCCCCAGAAAATCTACCTTCTGGCCCCCTCAATCCCCGCCCTGACCCCAATCGCGATCGCTTCTTACAGCCTTCTCCCGAACCCCCTCAACCGCCTCAACCCTCTCAACCCGATATTCAACCCGAACCCCCAACTGACAGTCAACCCTCTCCCGAAACGCCCCCCATTCCCGTCACAACCATTGAAGTCACCGGAAGCACGATTTTAAAGCCCTCAGAAATTGAGGCGATTGTTGCCCCCTTAGAAGGACGTTCCGTAACCCTCGCTCAACTCCAAGAAGCCGCCGATCAAATTACAGAAATCTACCTGGAACGCGGTTATATTACCTCTAGAGCCATTGTTCCTGAACAAACCATTAGTCAGGGCGTTGTGCGAATTCAAGTGATTGAAGGCATCCTCGAACGCATCGACATCGAAGGAACTCAACGCCTCGATCCCGATTATATTCGCGATCGCGTCCAACTCGGCGCCGGACAACCTCTCAGCACCGCCCGTTTAGAAGATCAACTGCGTTTGCTGCGGACAAATCCTCTATTTGAAACCGTTGAAGCCAGTTTACGCGCCGGAACCCAAGAAGGCCAAAGTATTTTAATTGTTCGTGTGACTGAAGCCCCTCCCTTTCAAGCCGGGATCAGCGCCGATAACTATTCTCCCCCCAGTATTGGTTCCGAACGTTTAGGCCTCAATTTACGCCATCTCAACCTCACCGGACGGGGAGATTTGATATTTGTTTCCTACAATACCACTCGCCTGATCACCGAGGGAGAATCTGATATTTTGGATGTTCTCTACAGCCTTCCTGTGAATGCGATGAACGGGACGATTCAATTGAGAATTCCCCCCTATTGGAATACGATCATTCAAGAACCCTTTGATGAGTTGAATATTGATGGAAAATCTCAACGCTACGAAATTAGCTATCGTCAACCGTTAATTCGTACTCCCGTTGAAGAATTAGCCCTGTCTATTGGTTACGCTTATCAACGCAGCCAAACCTTTCAAGATGGCGAAGGAATTGCTTTTGGACTAGGGCCAGAAGAAGATGGCGTCACTCGAACCAGTGTGTTTAAATTCGGACAAGACTACATTCGCCGCGATCGCTTTGGGGCTTGGGCATTGCGATCGCAGTTTAGCATTGGCACGGGGTTATTAGGAGCGACAAATACTGCCAGTTTACCCAATTCTAATTTTCTCAGTTGGTTAGGTCAGGTGCAACGAGTACAACGGGTTGGCGAGGATCATTTGTTAATTCTTCAGGGAGATGTACAACTTTCGGCGGATGCTTTATTTCCCTCCCAACAGTTTGTTATTGGAGGCGGTTTATCGGTGCGGGGCTATCGTCAAAATGTCCGATCAGGTGATAATGGTTTTCGGGTTTCAGTCGAAGATCGGTTCACCTTGTTACGGGATGAGTCGGAACAGCCTAAACTGCAACTGGCGCCGTTTCTCGATGTCGGTACCGTTTGGAATCATGACGAAAACCCAAACCGCTTATTTGGAAGAACGTTTTTAGTCGGAGTCGGAATGGGCTTGTTGTGGGAACCTCTATCGGGCTTGAATTTACGTTTAGATTATGGAGTGCCTTTAGTTGAGTTGCAAGATCGCGGTAATAATATCCAGGATGATGGGTTCTATTTTAGTATCACCTACACACCTTGAGCGGGTAAGCTTCACGAGTGAGTGCGGGTATCTTGACAAGCAGTAAGCCTCATTTAACCACCAAGATACAAAGAACACAAACAACTTGTAGAAACCCGGTTTCTGCTAGAAACCGGGTTTCTGGTTTGTATAGCAGTCGAAGCCTTTGATTAGGACAGTGTTTTTCTGTCAAATCCTTTTATGATAAAGGTTTCAATTCTGTCTCGGTGACTCCTGACTCGGTGACTCCTGACTCGGTGACTCCTGACTCCTGACTTCTGCTCACTCAATCGAGTTACAGCAAAACTGTTTCACTCAAAAACAGGACTACAGATTCAATCAAAATTTTGTTAAGATCAATCCGCTTTTGCATCCCCTAAAAAACTTTAAAAACCTCTAAAGATGTTGTGAGCAATTACAGGCTTCGCTACAAGCCTTGAAAATAATACGCTCAAGAAAAATACAGTTTATTCCTGCATAAACTCCAAACCTCTATCCTAATCAGTTAATAGAGAAGGTTAAAGCTTGAAGTTAGATTTATCTGAGAAAAATTTAAACAGCTTAAACCATAAACCATCAAACATTTAAAACAAAAACTCGAGGAAATCAATCATGGCAATCTTTAATGGAACCAATGTTAATGACGTTATTGCACCCGATCAAATTACAACAAATATCGTTTCAGGTGATAATATTTTCCCCGCAGGTGTTCCAATTCCCGGTAATGTTTTTATTGGCAATGATCAAATATTCGGTCAACTGGGAAATGATCTTCTCGGAGGAGGTGAAGGGGATGATTTAATTAACGCCCTCGATGGTGATGATAATCTCTTTGGCGGAACTGGAAGTGATACGCTAGATAGCGGTTTAGGAAACAATTTCATTGATGGTGAAGATGATTTTGACTATGTTTCCTATGCAAATGAAGTTAATGTTTTTGTTGACCTCACCTCAAATACAGGGTTTGCAACCGGACGGGCTGATGTTTTCCAAAATATAGAAGGAGTCATCGGATCAACTAACAGTACCAATAGTTTATTTGGTGATAGTGAGGATAATGTTTTAATTGGGGGAAATCTTGATGATAACCTGAATGGCGGTGAAGGTGCTGATACTTTAGAAGGAAAAGCAGGAAATGATCAACTCACCGGTGGAGGCGGAAAAGATGTTCTCCAAGGCGGTGAAGGAAACGATACTTACACGATAAATAGTGTGGCTTTTGCAGGAGGATCTCAAATCGAAGATGCAGGCGGAAATGCAGATAGTTTAAATATTGATCTACCACTTTCTCCGGTTGCAGCACCTCCTAGTCAGACTCAAATAGGACTCGCTCGGAATGGCAAAAATTTGATCGTTGATATCAGTCGAGATGGTCTGGCTGACCCCGCAAATGATTTAACAATCAATAACTTTTTTGCAGATGAAACTTCAAATACTGCCGGAACAGGATTTATTGAAAACCTGAGTGGTTTACCCGGAAATACCGTTCTCAGCAGTGGAATTGGACAGGTTGTTAGGGTTTCAATTAACAGTCCAACTGCTAACAATACCGTTCCCGGAAATCCGGTTTCTATTGATGAATTTAGCGAGATTGATGTTTCTGATGAGGTTAAACTCTACACCCTTTCTAACGAACCTGATACAATAACAATTCCCTCGGATCAAGTCGATCGTCAAATTGTCGCCTTGTCGGGAAATGATAATATTTCTGGGACTGCGAGTGCAGAAGATGTGAATGGAAATAGAGGCGCCGATACCCTAAATGGTGGAGGGGGAAATGATACTTTGCGAGGGGGTCAAGGTTCTGATTTAATTAATGGTGAAAATGGCAATGATCTCCTGAATGGAAACCAAGATAATGATACGATTAATGGCGGTGCAGGTGATGATATTGTTCGAGGTGGTCGCGGAAGTGATGTATTATTAGGGGGCGATGGTGATGATTTCTTGATCGGCGATCGCGATCAGGATATTCTTACAGGTGGAAATGGTGAAGATACCTTTGTTTTAACCGGGGGTAACGCCGCAGCTAATAACCTTGATGAAGCTGATTTAGTCACAGATTTTGTCACAGGTGTTGATAAAATCATGCTCACAGGGGGAACAACTTTTGCTCAATTAACGCTCACTCAAGTTGAGTTACAAGTTAATGGTGGTGCCTCTGTCATGGCGACAGCAATTCAAGGCGCAGATGATGCTTATTTAGGAGTGATCCAAGGCGTTACTAACTTAACTGGTGCTGATTTTGTTCCTGAAAATACCAGCATTACCATCTTAGGATAATTCTACACCAAATGCGGAGGAACTGCAATAATTTGACTCATCAAATTTTCTAATCATTGCAGTCTTTCTCCAGTGAGAATTCAGCTAGCAAATAGGTAGGGTGTGTCAAATCGTCAACATCTTTCCTCTGTTTAATCAGATTAACCCGTTTGACGCACCTACTCCTGTAATGATTGAACTTTAGGTTTTTCAAACAAACTGCATAAGTTCAAGAACCCAAACCTATTAAATATCAGGAGTATAAAGCGAGTTCAGTGAATCTTTAAATTATGTTTATAGGTTCAGACAACCGCAACTGTTTATTACGTTCTGTTTCGTTAATCCTGATCGAGTATATTTTCCTAGAAAAATTATCAAAGACCATAGAAAACTGTCAGAACTCAATCAACCTTTCGTAATTAGACCAGGAGACTTTGATCTGGAGTCAAACCATGAATGATCTCAATTTCCAGCATCGACATCTAATATCTGCCTTTCTCTGCGTTGGGATGTTGCTTAGTTCTACGAGTTCAATGTTAGCAGAACCTTCTCCCCGCCAGGAGAATAAAGCAATGACTCAAGCAAACAACTCCAAAACCAGTTATACAAACCGAGGTCAACCCCAAGTTCAAACCGGACAAGCCAGCAGAGGAAGTTGTACTTCGGGGATTGATGCAAACGAGTTACTCGCCTATGTTCCCCTGGAAACAGTAGAAGCCTATCCGACTTTTCAGTTTCAGGTTCCCTTTGACCCACAAAGCTTTCACTCGATTGAATTTGTCTTGATGGAAGAGAATGCTGAGGCGAAAATCATGTATGAAACTCAGCTTAATGTTCGTGAATTCTCTCCAGAAGTACAGATCAGTTTACCTCAACCCTCTACAGAATTAGAAGTTGATCAAAGTTATGCGTGGAAATTGATTGTACACTGTAGTGATCCAACAAGCCTAGCTAATTTGCAGGATTCTATATATGTCGAGGGTTCAATCACACGAGTTCAGTTAACCGCAGAGTCAGAAACAGAAAAGTAGAACTTGTTTGTAAGAAAATTATACCAAATTTCAGCTAATTTTTGTCTGCTAATATAGCAGTTTTCAGTTCTGTGATAGATTGGGTAGAAACCCGGTTTCTAGTAGAAACCGGGTTTCTGGTTTGTACCTCATAGGAGCGCACACCGCTATAGGGCGTTTTAACGCCTTTTTTTTTGATCATTTTATCTAAAATTTAAAATCGATAATCGAGATTAAAATAAATTCCGTCATCTTGAATATTATCTCCTCGATCTCGGAAGTCAACTAAGGGAAAACCATAATCCAGCCTTAAACTCAGACCATTTACCCCTAAAAATGCCTCCCAGATAAACCCGAAACCTGTACTGACTAAAAAGGTCTGACGAGGTAATTTATTCGGGTTATCAATTTGATTCCAAACTGAACCCATCTCAAAAAAAGGTGAAATTTGAAGAATTGGATCACCCGCAGAATTGCGTTTCAACGTAATCCGATCTTCTATCGAAAAACGAAATCCACTATCACCTGTTCGCATATTTTGTCGGTAGCCTCGAACCGATTTTGCACCCCCAATCACAAACTGTTCCGCCGGAAGTAAACTATTAGCTGTAAGCTGAAGATCACCTCGCACAATAATCAAGTTATTTTCATCAACAAGCTGAACTCGTTGTACCTGTCCTAACCAACTAAAAAATCGACCATCTGGAATAGGAGACTCATTAACCGTCGCCTCAAAAACATCAATTCCAAAGTTAAATTGCGAGCGCAAAGACCATGATCCTTCTGAGTCGCGTTTGAGATAATCTTGACTCAATTTAATCACCCGAGTCCGACTATTTCCGTCTTCATCTGGCCCTTCTACAAAGGCTCGCGGCACATCATCAAACACAAAAGTTTGACCATTTTGAATCGCGAAACTCAGCGTGAACGCCAATTCTTCCCGAGGGTTGCGAATAATTGGTTGACGATAAGCCAACTCATAACGCGCTTGAGTTCCACGAATATCCAACTCATCAAACGGTTCCTGGGTGACTCGATTTCGGTTCGGAGAAACTCTTAATAAAATTGTACCCTCTTTCGCATTAATCGGAACCCGATAGGCAAAGTCATAAACATCAGTTCCTCCTGTTGTTGATCGAGAATAAGACCCCGCGATTTCATCCCCAATTCCCGTTAGATTTCTAAACCCTAAATTAATCCCTGTGCGTTCACCGCCAACACTCGGAGGCGAATAATTATCAATATTTACACTCCCATAAAAAGGTCGAGATTCTTCAACTCTTACAATTAAAATACTTTCACCCACTTCTCCACCAGGACGTAAGCTGGCTTCGACATTATTAAATAATGGATTAATTCTCAAAAGTCGTAATTGATCTTCTAACTTCTGTATATTTAAGGGAATATCAGCCCCTAATTCAATGCGACTGCGAATATAACCCTGATTAACTCGTTGATTCCCTTCGATTTCAATATTGGATAAACGACCTTCTGTTACCCGAATTTCAACTACCCCATTCTCAATTGTTTGCGAAATAGGTCTAGCGATGGAAGTAATATAACCTCGATTAATATAAAGCTGTGTAATGACATCTGCAACTTTTCTGATTTCTTCTAAGGTTAATTCTCGACCTTCAAAAGATTCTATCAGGGGATTAAAATCTTCTGCATCAAATACTGTACTTCCTGTTACCTCGATTTGACGCACAAAAATCTTGATCGCTTCCGGTTCGGGTGAGGGTTCAGCTTGAGGCTGCATCGGTTCTGAAGGATAATTTTGCGCCCAAAGATCAAATTTAGATTTTGAGGGTTTTAAGTCCGTTTCTCTAAAAGCAGAGATTCGACAAAATGATGTAACTGATGGTTGATTTTTTGATTCATACAAGGTAGAATAAATAGAAGCTTCTGATAAGGAAAAACATCCAAAAACTGCTAATTCTAAAAAAGATGTCAAGATCGGCATATTGAGGTTAGATTATCATTGATGAGCAATCAATCCAAACACTAGCTTAACTATTCCTTTTTTTTAATAGCCCTAACTATTTTTCGGTTTGCAAACGGGTTTAGTTTTAATAAAAGGACATAAAAAAGAGTACCAAAATAGGTAAACTTGGTACTAGAGTGTTATTTCAATACAATATCATCTAATCTGTCTAATAGACTAGATTAAACAGGGTTATCTTATCTGCTCTCAACTTCTGTACTTTCGAGACAAAAATCAAGTTTAAGAATGCTCTAGTTGTTCAGTCGCTCGATCTAACATAGACTGATGAAGATGTTGTTCATGTAGACGGTCTTGGGCGGCTAACTCTCGTGCTTGTTCGTGAGTTTCTCCTTCTACAAGCTGATCAACTTCATCGTGGGCGCGATTTAGCATAGATTCATGGAGGTGTTCGTCGTGTTGACGTTCTTTCGCCATAGACTCTCGGGCTTGCTCTTGCAGACTCATTGTTAATATCTCCTGCTTACGAATTTTTTCAAGTCCTGCTTTATAAAACTGATATAACGCGGTATAAACCGTGTTAATGTTTATTTCCTGCATCACCCCGGACTGTCAGCAGCACCCGGTCAGACAGGCAATTCACCGAGAAGCCCTCGGCATAACCTTCTAAATTTAGGCTGGCATTCAAATCGCGGTCAATGCTTACACCGCAATTATTACAGTTAAAAACTCGTTCTTTCAGTGGCATTTCTTGAACATGACCGCAACTTGAACAAGTCTTAGTTGACGGATAGAATCTATCAGCAAACACTACTCTTGAACCGTACCACTCAGACTTATACTCAACTTGGCGACGAATTTCAGAAAGAGCCGAATCAGCAATAGCACCTGCGCGCCTTGTGATTTTTTAACATTCCAGAAACATTCAAATCCTCGTTGTACCATAAATTGTCAACTAAGTTACTGCTCTATTAACACTCTGCCACGATCAGAGGCAAAATGTAGCGAAGTTAACAGAAAAAAACATTAGCAGCTTGAGAGTCAGGCGGGGTGTTGGGTGCAAAGACAAGGGTTTACGCTACATCCTTGCCAAATAACTGACAACCGACAACATACAAATTAAGATTGAATCATTGATGTCTAAACACTCAAGACGCATGATACCTGTTATTCTCGCTGGTGGTAAAGGTGAACGGTTTTGGCCGTTGAGTCGCAAGCATCGACCCAAACAGTTTTTAAGCTTAGATGGTAGTGGTCAAAGTTTACTACAAACCACTGCAAATCGATTACTTTCTCTGACTGATCATGGGGATGGACTGTGGGTTGTGACTTCGACAATGTTGGCTGATGGCGTCCACAAACAACTTCCCCAATTACCTCAAGAAAATATTTTAGCCGAACCGGAAGGACGAGATACAGCCCCGGCGATCGCTTGGACAACCATCGAAATCGCCCGTCGTCATGGAGAAGATGCTGTTATTGGATTTTTTCCGGCGGATCATTGGATTGGTGAACCCGAGATTTTTGAGAATACTTTAAAAGCTGCAAAACAGTTAGCAGCAACTCAAGATGTCATTGTAACTTTGGGTGTAAAACCGACTTATCCGGCGACGGGTTATGGATATATTGAACAGGGTGAAAAGTTAGGAGTATTTGATGATTGTCCGGCTTATCAAGTTGTACGATTTACAGAAAAACCGGATCAGCAAACCGCCGAAAAGTTCCTTTCAACAGGTAAATTTAGCTGGAATGGCGGGATTTTTGTCTTTCGGGCGGGAGTCATGTTGCGGGAATTACGAACTTATGTTCCTGATTTGGTGAAGGCATTAGAAGAAAAAGGTGCAGAGGCTTATTCAGAATTACCGAAAATTAGCATTGATTATGCGTTGATGGAAAAAACGCAAAAAACTTGTGTATTTCCGGTAGAATTTGCTTGGGATGATCTCGGCGATTGGAATGCTTTAGAACGGTTACATGAAAGCAAAGATTCTAACATTGAATTAGCCCATCATGTGGGATTAGATACCAAAGATTCGATTTTCTTTAGTCAGGATGATGGAGAAATTATTGTCACTCTGGGGGTTGAAGATTTGTTAGTCGTGCGGGAAGGAAAGGTTACGTTAATCGCGAACAAAAGCCGAACCCAAGAAATCAAGCAACTGTTAAAGAAGTTAGCTGAAGATCCCAACTTACAAGAACTATTGTAAGAGAATTTAACCGGAAAATCTCTAAATCAATCAGGGTGCATCTAGGGGAAACCCTAAATCATACCCGTGAATTCAATCCTCAAACGAGGTTTTCTCTAGACAATTTCATCTGGATTAATCCCTAATTCTCGCAGTCGTTGAGCGAGTTTTTCTGCACGTTCTTGGGCTAAAATAGCTTGTTCTTGGGCTAAAATAGCTTGTTCTTGGGCTAAAATAGCTTGTTCTTGGGCTAAAATAGCTTGTTCTTGGGCTAAAATAGCTTGTTCTTCTGCATTCGGAATTAACTCCCCTTCTAACGTCATCCAACGTAACCAAGATCGTTCTAGCGTCTCATAACAACCTTCCCAAATTCCTAAACTTAATTCAAGAGTTGGAATCAGTAAACGTCCATCTGTTAATTCGGTTCGGTGATAGCGATCGCCCACTAAATGAAACGCCTGCATTTCATTCGTATAGCGACTAAAAACCACATAGTAAGGCACGCGCAAAATTTGTTCATAAACCACCCATTTTGTCGGGGGTTTTCCCGGTTCACTTCGGGTTTGACCTAAATCTTCATCTTCCGTTCCTGGTGATAATAATTCTACCACAATTAACGGACTGATTTGTTCTTGCCAAATGACATAACTTAAGCGTAAATCTCGCTGATCATACAACCTCGATATCCCCACCACCCCAAACCAGTCAGGACGCTTGTACCATAAAGGATGAGTCAGATCATAATACAGATTTAAATCGGTCGCACTAAAAATGCGATCAAGGCTAATATTAGGCGGTTGAAACGTTTTTCGTAACAATTCCGCTTGTAAAGGATGAAATTCATCAGGCAAGCCAGGATCTCCAGGATACTCACTGGGTAAATCATACATCGTTGGCAAGGTTTCCCGAGGAGACAGAGGCGGTTCAGACTGGGGCGGAAGACGAAACGGTGAAACCATAAGGAAATTGGTATTTGGGCTTATTAAGATATTTTAGAGAATCAAAGTTATAGCGCTTCGCGCAGGCAAAAGGCAAAAGGCAAGAGGCAAGAGGAAGTTTAAAACCTCTCTCAGTAAAGGTTTGAGAGTTTCTCAATTTCATCAATTTGTCAATACACCAGTGCGACCTGCTATATATTGCGAACCCAGAAAATCTATTCTCACCATTTAGGCTTCGGCAAAATCAATATTGTCGTAAAGATCAGCAATCTGAATTTGAAACTCAAAAGAACTCAAAGATAACGTAATATTGGCATCATCATATTCGGTAAATAGCCATTGATTAACATCCATTTTAACGTAATATTCAACATGAATTCGGTATTGATCAATCAACAGATATTCTTGAAAGCCGGGAATAGAACGATAAGCCGCAAACTTTTCACTCCGGTCATAATTTTGGGTTGATTTCGATAAAACTTCAGCAATAAAACAGGGATTCATCACGGTATCTTTGCGTCCAGTTTGCAGTTCTAACGGCTTAGAAACGACCATAACATCGGGGTAAGTATAAAGACTAACTGCGGGAATCCAAAGCCGTTGATCAACATGAAACGTCTCATAGGGTTTACGTTTGAGTGAGAGACTCAAAGCAATATAGAGGTTCCCGCTAATTCTGTTATGTTCTGGTGTTCCACCCGTCATCGGAATAATTTCTCCATTGTGGTATTCGTTGCGTGTTTCTGATGTAAGTTCGAGTTCTAGATATTCTTCAATCGTGTAGATTTTCTTCTCAGTTTGAGCAATCATGTTAATTTTATCCCCAAAAATTCAAGTTGCGGATTGATCTCATTGCTTGTTATAGTGCTATGTTAGCAATTTCTAGAACTGCCTAGACATCAATAAACGGCTCTGTGTTAAAAACGATCAACAGGCACTGAAACCCTTTTTCATTGCCTATTCTCTATTACCTTAAGAAGCAGATTCTTCTGTATTTAACACCCCATTGAGAAAAATATCAGCTAAACCTTCAGCAAGTTCCTGCATCGCTTTTGGACGCGCTCCCGGTTCAACTAACGTCGTGTAACTAAATCCAGCAACCGCAAACATTCCTAAAAAAACCTGAGCGACAATGCGAGGATTCATCCGACGATAAACCCCTTTTTCCATCGCCGTTTCAAAAAAAGCTTCAGCAACATCCGTCATTTTGGCAATCACTTCAGATTGAATGCGATCGCGTAATTCGGGGTGAAATTGCGCCTCTAGAAAACAAACCCGCATCAAATCAGCATTTTCGTGTAAATTTAACATTCTTCGGCGCATCACTTGAGCCACCGCTTTATAACTACCCATCTCACTCAATTCTGTCAACAAGTCAGTCAGAATTTCAATCCATCCTTCCGTCGCCACTTCGATTAAAATCGCCTTTTTGTTAGGAAAATGACGAAAGATTGTCCCTTCAGCAACGCCCGCCGCCTGTGCCAAATCCCGAGTTGTTGTGCCATCATAACCTTTACGAGCAAATAATCGCTGTGCAGCTTTTAAAATGCGAGTAGAAGTTTCGCTTTCTAACTGAGGAGAGTGATTTAAAATTTTCATCGCTTAACCGTTAAATATCTTAATAAATTGTCCAAACAGAAACAGGGAACCCTTGTTAGTCAGAGCAGGTCTAGATCGAATGATACCGTTGCGGTTCATCAATGGGTTTTGTGTTCTCAATCTCTGAGTTCGCTGTCTTAGCCTATCATTTGTGATCGGGCAAATTGCTCAAATGACAAAACTCTTCATCTGTTTTCCTCATGGGAGACTTCCGTTATCATAAAGATTGAAAAGTTGCTCAACTCACTAAGAATCCTTCGTTAGAGCGCTCAAACCCGTTTAACGGTCGGAGGATGTCAAGCTCTGAATGTTAAAATCCGTCTGATAGCATTTCCTCACAAGACTAAAGCCTATGTTTCCGAGTTGGCGTGTTTCCCCTCGTCTCCAGAATCTTCTCAGCCCCAAAATTTGGCGGGGATTAATCCTAACGCTACTGATATGCTTGTTTTGGGGAGTTCCAGCAAACCCTCTACTCGCCGATGAAACCCCCACCCGTCCCAAAACTTCGATCCAACCCTATCTAGATCGGGTGATGGATCAAGTCAGTGAGTTTCGCCTCGATAATGGCATGAAATTTATTGTGCTAGAACGCCACAAAGCACCCGTTGTTTCCTTCTTAATATACGCGGATGTTGGCGGTGTCAACGAACCTCAAAATCAAACGGGCGTGGCTCACTATTTAGAACATTTAGCCTTTAAAGGAACAAAGCGCATCGGCACGACCAATTATCCCCAAGAAAAACCCTTACTAGAACAGATGGATCAGCTCTTTGAGCAAATTCAAGCGGCCGAAAAACAAGGCAAATCCGAAGAAGTTGCTCAATTAGTCAGTGAATTTGAAACCGTACAAGCGGAAGCTTCAAAGTTTGTCAAACAAAATGAATTTTCTAAAATTGTTGAACGAGCGGGCGGAGTAGGATTAAATGCAGCCACTTCGACAGATTCAACGGTTTATTTCTATAGTTTACCCGCCAATAAACTCGAACTCTGGATGTCTCTGGAGTCTGAACGATTTTTAGAACCCGTTTTTCGAGAATTTTTTAAAGAAAAACAGGTCATTTTAGAAGAAAGACGACTGCGAACCGAAAATTCCCCCGTCGGTCAGATGATTGAACAATTTACCGCTACAGCCTTTCAAGTTCATCCCTATCGTCGTCCGGTGATTGGTTATTTAGAAGACATAGAAAATCTCAATCGAGACAATGTAGATCAGTTTTTTAAGACTTATTACGTTCCCAATAATCTCACCGTTGCGATTGTTGGAGATGTGAACGCCGCTCAAGTTAAACAACTTGCACAAACCTACTTCGGACGTTATCAAGCAGGTGCAGAACCGCCCAAATTACAAGTGGTAGAACCGCCTCAAAAGCAAACGCGAGAAATCACGATGAAATTGAAGTCTCAACCCTGGTATTTTGAGGGTTATCATCGACCTTCACTCGCTCACCCCGATCATGTGATTTATGAAGTGATCGCCAGTATTCTCAGTAATGGTCGGACTTCTCGCCTCTATCAAACTTTAGTCGAACAACAACAAATCGCTTTAGCGGCTGAAGGGTTTAGTGGTTATCCCGGTGATAAATATCCCAATTTGATGTTATTTTATGCTTTGACTGCTCCCGGTCACTCCGTTGAAGAAGCGGCGGTAGCCTTGCGAAAAGAGATCGAACGCTTGAAAACTGAACCCGTTTCTCTAGAGGAATTAGAGCGGGTGAAAACTCAGGCAAGAGCGAGTTTATTGCGATCGCTAGATTCTAATATGGGGATGGCTTTTGCCTTACTCGAATACGAAGTAAAAACCAAAACCTGGATGAATTTGTTTAAACAATTAGATGCCATTTCTCAAATTACTCCGGCTGATATTCAACGGGTTGCTCAAGAAACTTTCCGTCAAGAAAATCGCACCATTGGCAGGTTATTACCCGAAGATTCTTAGACCTCAAACCCAACAAAATCATCCCTATTTCGCTTTTCATTCCTCTAGAAAAAGTATCAAGTACAACCACGACTGATCAATTATGCAAGCCCAAGTCAGATTAAACCTGAGAAAATCAAAACGGTTTCTCTTCGGACTGCTGTTCGTCACCATCTTCTTAATGATTACCTGGCGTTCTCCGGCTGTCGCCTCTACCGCTAAACATTATACTGAACTGACGTTTCCGCCTCTACCCGAACAGCCCTTACCCGAATATACCCGCTATCAACTTGAGAATGGAATCACGGTTTTTTTAATGGAAGATCGCGAACTTCCGTTAATTGGAGGAACCGCATTATTTAGAACCGGAAGTCGATACGAACCGGGCGATAAAATCGGACTCGCCAGCTTAACCGGAGAAGTGATGCGAACAGGAGGAACAAGCGATCATAGTGCGGATCAATTAAATCAAATCCTCGAACAACTTGCCGCCGCCGTTGAAACCGGAATTGGCACCACAGCCGGCTCGGCGAGTTTTAGCGCCTTGAGTGAAGATCTAGAAACAGTATTTGGACTGTTTGCAGAAGTCGTGCAGAAGCCAGTTTTTGATCCTCAAAAATTAGCGATTGCAAAAACTCAACAAAAAGGCGGAATTGCTCGTCGCAATGATAGCCCTGAACGCATAGCCAGCCGAGAATTTCAGAAGTTAATTTATGGTCAAGAAAGTCCCTATGCTCGCACCGTTGAATATGAAACGCTCAACAATATTCAACGAGAAAATTTAGTTGAATTTTATCAAAACTATTTTCATCCCGCTAACATGATTTTAGGGATTGTGGGTGATTTTGATACGAATCAAATGAAAGCATTAGTTGCTGAAAAATTCTGCAATTGGAAACCCACAACAACGGTTCAAATCCCTCCTGAACCAAATACCGATCAAGCTTACAAAAGCGGTATCTTTTTCATCAATCAACCCCAACTGACTCAAAGCTATGTGGAAATGGGTCACATGGGAGGAGAACGAAATAATCCTGACTATCCCGAATTAACAGTGTTAAACGGGGTGTTAAATGGCTTTGGTGGACGGTTATTTAACCAAATTCGTTCTGACAAAGGATTAGCTTATACAGTTTACGGGGTTTGGAATGCTAATTATGATTATCCCGGTGTATTTATTGCAGGTGGACAAACTCGTTCGGATGCAACTGTTGACTTTCTTAAAGCCGTTCGTGTTGAACTCGATAAAGTCAGAACTGAACCTGTTAAACCTGAAGAATTATCCTATGCCAAAGACTCAACATTGAACTCATTTATCTTCAATTTTGAATCTCCTGATCAAACCCTTTCTCGCTTGATGATTTATGAATATTATGACTATCCTCAAGACTTCATCTTTGAGTATCAGCGTCAAGTAGAAGCCACAACGGCTGAGGATGTACAACGAGTTGCCCAAAAATATCTCAAACCGGATCAAATGGTGACTTTAGTTGTCGGAAATGAAGCGCAAATTCAGCCGCCTCTAGCCAGTTTAGATAAAGAAACTAAAATTACGGCGATTGATATTAGCATTCCTGAACCCAGCTAACAGGAATTGAAAAGAGGTAGTGATTTAGTGTTTATCTGTCTCTACCTCTTTACACTTTGTATTTGCAAAATCCCTAATCAAAACAGCCTACCTCGAAAGATAGACTGTTAACTGAAAACCGGTGAATTTTAGGCAACTCAATTAAGAATTAGCTTGCAATTCATTCAAACGTGCTAACACTTCTTCACTATGAATGACAGGACTAACTTTCAAAAAGATTTCTCGCAATTGACCCTCTGGATCAATAATAAAAGTATGTCGCATCGAGAAAAAGTTCATCCAAGAACCATAGGCTTTACTCACAGTCCCATCGGTGTCAGCGAGTAAGGGAAATTTTAACCCTTCCGCATCACAAAATTCGGCATGGGAGTCAACATCATCGGCACTTATTCCTAAAATTTGCACATTTCGATCTAAATATTTAGGCAGATCTTGTTGAAAGCGACGCGCTTCTATTGTACATCCCGAGGTAAAATCTTGAGGATAAAAATAGACAACGACCCACTGACCTCGATAATCAGAAAGAGAAATTTCTCCATCTCCGGTATTCGTCGGTAAGGTAAAATCAGGAGCGGGTTGGTTTAATGGAGGAAGGGTTCCCCCCATCGCCCACGCCGGAGAAGTGACGTTGAAACTCAATACAGCTAAACAAGCCGCTAACAGTAAGCGGACTAGGGTTCGACGAGAGATCATCACTCAAAATAAGAAGGGTACTTTACATAAGTTTACACAATTGGGGAGAACAGACTCAATCCTCAGTTTGCCATTGAGCATCATCTCGTTCTAGACTCTTGAGGAACTTAACTTCTTGATTTCCGGTCAGGATGATGGCGTTAACCTTGGGGAGTTGAAGATTTTTACAACTTCTAAAGGCTTAACAAATTTGCTACTCTAACTCAGAATAACTCACCTTAAAAAATGGAAGATCTACCTGTATTAACTGGTTCTGCTGTTGCAATTATGGTTGTTAATGGACAGCCAATTGTCATTCAAGTTGATGGTGATAATGCACCGATGACTGCGGGAAATTTTGTTGATTTAGTTGAGCGAGATTTTTACGATGGGATTTCATTTCATCGCGTAGTCCGACAACCAGACCCATTTGTTGTGCAAGCTGGAGATCCCAATAGTAAAGATCCAAATTTCCCACCCGGACAGCTTGGAAGTGGCGGTTTTATTGATCCGGCTACAGGTCAAGAACGAACAATTCCCCTAGAAATTAAGCCGCAAGGTGCCACAGAACCGATTTATAGTCAAACGTTTGAACAAGCCGGAATAACAGTTCCCCCTTTGCTACAAAACACTCAGGGAACCATCGCGATGGCTCGTACAAATGACCCTGATTCTGCCTCCTCGCAATTCTTTATTAATCTCTCTGATTCTGACTTTTTGGATGGGAATTATGCCGTTTTTGGTGAGGTGATTCAAGGGTTTGATGTCGTTGATCAAATTCAACAAGGCGATCGCATTCAAGATGCAGAAGTTGTTGCTGGAGTGATTCCGGGTCGAGAATCTGCTCTGATAGCAGATCCACTGCTACTCAACAACTTTATTAATAGCATTAACTTGACCCATTTGCCTTTAGAGTTTTTCTTGTTTCCTCAGAATTTAGATGCTGATAATCAGGTAACAATCACCCCAGAAAATGCACAACAAGCAACCTCCGGCATCTTGTTAGGAGGGGGGAACGATCAGGCGACAGGTTCACCAGTTGATGATGTAATTAACGGCAATCAAGGTAATGATACCATTACTGGAGAAGCCGGAAATGACTATATTTTTGGGGGTCAAGACAACGACCTTATTAATGGCGGTGATGGCAATGATATTCTGAATGGAAATCGCGGAGAAGATGTAATTTCTGGTGGGAATGGAGATGATTTTATTCGCGGTGGACAAGGCAATGATGTTTTAAATGGGGATGCCGGAAATGATTATTTAATTGGGGATTTGGGATCAGATACAATGACGGGAGGAGCGGGTGCTGATACGTTTATGTTGAGACTAGATGAATCCGTAGGAGTTCGAGATTTTAACGCAGTGGATCGGATTACTGATTTTAACGCAGGGGAAGGCGATCGCATTGCTATTGTGGGAGATATTAGCACCTCACAACTCAGCTTTAATATTGTCCGACAAGATACCTATATTTTCAACAGAAATGGTGACTTTTTGGGAATTGTACAGAATGTTCTCCCAGATGCCGTTCAAAATTCAGTGATTGTCCTTTCTCCCAACGATTTGGGTTTGACAATTGGATAGAAATTGAGTAAACTTAGTAGGGATTTGACTTCAATCTACAGAAGTTGATTGGAGTCAGATTGTTTATAGTCGAGAGTTCGAGAGTTAAAAAATCAGGTATTGAAATAGGTTGTCGTCCAGAGAAGTGATTGAAAAAAGCTATGAATCTTAAGAGATTGGCAATAATCCTATTTTTAGTCATTGGATTTATTTTAGGGGGAATAACTAGCGTTCAGGCTGCTAATTATTCAGATATTAATCAACTGCTTAAGAAAAAATATTGTCAGACCTTTCTCTGGAAAACCTGTGATTTAAGTCAAGCTGATTTACGAGGAGTTGTCTTACCCGAGGTGAAACTTTCTAGGGCGAATTTAAGAGGCGCAGACTTACAAAATGCCGTTTTAAAATATGCCGATTTATCAGGTGCCGATTTAAGAGGTGCTAAACTCAATAAAGCCAATCTCTTAGGTGCCAATTTGAGTCGAGCGAATTTAGAAGGCGCAGATTTAAGAGAAGCGGGATTATGGCAAGCCGATTTAACCTTAGCAAATCTCACCCAAGTAAACTTAGAAAAAACCAATTTATTAGAAGCAAGACTGTGGGGAACCAACCTAACAGAAGCTAATTTAAGCCAAGCCAGTTTACACGGGACCAACCTCCAATATGCCAACTTAGCTAATAGTAACCTCAGCAATGCTGACTTACATAGCTATGCTTTTCGAGAATACAAAACAGTCACAAATCTCAGTAATGCCAACTTAGAAGGCGCTAATTTAAAAAACGCTAATTTGAAAGGTGTCTTGCTACGAGGTACGATTATGCCGGATGGTCATATTAACGAATAGGGACGCATATGGCGCTACGCGCAAGTCAGAAGTCAGAAGTCAGAAGTCAGAAGTAGACGAAAAGAGGCTTTCAGCTTTTACTAATGTCCTAACCATAGTGCGTAGTGCTATAGCAATATTTAGGCTGAGAAAACGTTACAATTTTTGATGAAGCGCGAACTGTATTCTAACTCATGCTGGACACCCTCCAAACACAACTCTATGAAATCGCCCAATACGCCAACACCCTCGTCAAAACGCAACTGATACAACTGAGTTGGGTGAGTGTGGGGATTATTCTAATGGCGGGCTTGCTGACGAGCCTCACACCCTGTATGCTGTCTATGCTACCGATTACTATTGGCTATATTGGCGGCTACGAAACTCAAAACCGTCTCCAAGCCCTCGCCCAGTCGAGTTGGTTTGCATTGGGGCTAGCCACTACGTTAGCAGGTTTAGGAATTCTAGCCACATTAGTCGGGCAAGTTTACGGTCAAATTGGCTTCGGTTTACCTATTATTGTGAGTATTATTGCCATTTTAATGGGTTTAAATTTGTTGGAAGCCTTGCCGATTCCTCTCCCTGCTTTTGATACAATGGGATGGATTCCTAAAAATATCCCGAATGGGGTTCGTTCCTATTTTTTAGGAGTAACTTTTGGTTTAGTGGCTTCTCCCTGTAGCACTCCTGTTTTAGCCACTTTATTAGCCTGGGTTTCCACCTCAAAAGATTGGGTTTTAGGCGGTGTTTTACTCCTGGCTTATGCTGTGGGATATGTTGCCCCTTTGGTATTAGCAGGAACGTTTACAGCTAGTCTAAAAAAACTGCTTTCTTTGCGACAATGGTCAGGTTGGATTACCCCAGTTAGTGGAGCGTTATTAGTCGGATTTGGTGTATTTTCACTTTTTTCTAGATTGATTCCTATCGTTTAAATTCCTTTTAAATCAACAAATAAACGTTAAACAATGACAGCACAACAAGTCTTTTTATCTAAACTTTCCGACTGGGTAAACAAGCCACTACAAGTCTGGCGACGGGAAATTTTACCCGTTCTTGCTAACTTAAGATTAGCTATTGTTTTATTATTAGTTATTGCTGTTTCTAGTATATCAGGAACAGTGATAGAACAGGGCGAATCTCTGGCGTTTTACCAAAAAAACTATCCAGAACATCCCGCTTTATTTGGGTTTCTCACCTGGAAAGTAATCGCCCTATTAGGCTTAGATCATGTTTATCGAACTTGGTGGTTTCTCGCTATTTTGTTACTGTTTGGGAGTAGCTTAATTGCTTGTACCTTTACCCGACAACTTCCTAACTTAAAATCAGCCCAACGCTGGAGTTATTATCAAAGCCCTAAACAGTTTAAAAACCTGGCTTTAAGTGCAGAAATAGAAACAGGTTCTCTAGAAACGATCAAAAGTTTATTGCTAAAACGTCGCTATCGAATTTTTGAAGAAGACCATAAACTCTATGCCCGTAAAGGGTTAATTGGACGAATCGGGCCGATTATCGTTCATGCGAGTATGATTTTGATTTTAATAGGTTCTTTAATTGGGTCTTTTACCGGGTTTATCGCCCAAGAAATCGTTCCCAGTGGAGAAACCTTTCAAGTTAAACGAATTATTGATGCGGGGGCATTTGCTGAGTCTCAAATCCCCAAAGATTGGTCAGTTCGAGTCAATCGATTCTGGATTGATTATACCCCAGAAGGAACAATTGATCAATTTTATTCAGATTTATCCGTTTTAGATAATAGTGGTTCAGAAGTTGACCGCCAAACCATTCACGTTAATCAGCCTTTAAAATATAGAGGCGTGACGTTTTATCAAGCCGATTGGGGAATCGCTGGAATTCGGGTTCGGATTAATAAAAGCCCGGTTTTACAACTGCCGATGGCTGAATTAGACACAGGAGGAAAAGGACGAATTTGGGGAACTTGGATTCCGACAAAACCCGATTTAAGTGCAGGAGTTTCCCTGTTAGCAAGGGATTTACAAGGAACGTTGCTATTATATGATAACCAAGGTCAACTGGTATCAACCTTGCGACCCGGAATGTCTACTCAAGTTAATGGTGTGACCTTATTTGTCGATGAAGTCGTCGGAAGTACCGGACTCCAAATTAAAGCAGACCCCGGAATTCCGATGGTTTATTTAGGGTTTGGGTTGTTGATGGTGAGTGTCTTAATGAGTTATGCCTCACACTCGCAAATTTGGGTTTTAGAAGCCGATAATCGTTTGTACCTGGGTGGAAAAACAAATCGGGCTAAAGTTGTCTTTGAACGAGAAGTGATTGGGATTTTAGATGAAATTAAACCTTGATCTGATAGCGAAGCACAATCAACAAAAACCCCGGTTTAAACTAACTTTCTCTCATTTCAGGCTTTCGGTGTTTGGGGGGAATATGATTAATATTCCAAACTTTATTCACTTGTTGTTGACGCCAATGTCTAATCATTCGTAGGCTAGCAAAATAGGTGAAAACTGCACTGATCATTCCCACCACCAAACACCCGAATAATAAAGTTAGCGCAAACTCAGTCCCCACAGCTAAAATATCATCTATCGAGAGCAAACTGTTCCAATCCTCAAGCAAGAGTTCGTCAGAACCCAACAACCATCGTCCCAGCTTATAATTAAACAGATAAATGGGAATATAGGTGAAAGGGTTACTCACCCAAGTTCCCGCCGCCGCTAACAGTTTGTGACCCCGAAACAACACCGCAAAGGAGACACCGATTAACATCTGGAAGCCAAAGAAGGGAAAGCATCCCGCAAACACACCAACGCTTAACCCTCTGGCTAAATATTCGGGGGTTCCCTGCATCGCCATAACACGCCGATAGAGACGGCGCAGCCAACGTCCAGAATATCGATAAAGAAGTTTCAATTTTAGCACTACAGACTTTTTGGATTTGAGTAGTGACCTATTTAAGCGGAACACGGGAATATCTCCTGGTTTTTACTAACCTTATTGTAGAAATCTTCTGCTCATCCTGCCAGTTCACCCGAAAATTAGGCAACTTTCAGCTTTAGGGATTTCTAATCAGAAAAATTTACCTTCTTTATTCTTTCTGCGGTTTTCAGCAACAGAACGTGCCAATATAGTATAAGTTCAGTCCGAAATCGACCTTATGGGTAAACAGCGAGTTCTCTCCGGCGTTCAACCAACAGGCAACCTTCACCTCGGTAACTACTTAGGCGCAATTCGCAACTGGGTTGAAGGTCAAAGCCAGTATGATAACTTCTTTTGTGTCGTCGATTTACACGCCATCACCGCCCCGCACAATCCCGCCACTTTAGCGACGGATACTTACACCATAGCGGCTTTGTATTTGGCTTGTGGCATTGATCTCGAATATTCTACCATCTTTATTCAGTCTCACATTTCCGCCCATAGCGAGTTAACGTGGTTGCTCAACTGTATCACGCCGATTAACTGGCTACAAGATATGATTCAGTTTAAGGAAAAAGCCATTAAGCAAGGGGAAAATGTCAGTACAGGTTTGTTGGATTATCCCGTATTAATGGCGGCTGATATCTTACTCTATGATGCGGATAAAGTGCCTGTGGGAGAAGACCAAAAACAACATTTAGAATTAACACGCGATATTGCGGCGCGGTTTAATCATTTGTTTGGTCAAGAAAAAGAAGAAATCCTCAAAATTCCTGAACCTTTGATTCGTACAGAAGGCGCCCGGGTGATGAGTTTAAGTGATGGCACCCGCAAAATGTCAAAATCTGATCCTTCAGAGTTAAGTCGAATTAATTTACTCGACTCACCCGATACAATTACCAAAAAAATTAAACGCTGTAAAACCGACTCAGTACGCGGCTTAGAATTTGATAATTCTGAACGACCCGAGTGCCATAATCTTTTAATGCTTTATGGCATTTTGTCCGGTCAAACAAAAGATCAGGTAACAGTCCAATGTCAAGATATGGGTTGGGGTCAATTTAAACCGTTGTTGACTGAAGCAATCATTGAAGCACTCAAACCCATTCAAGAAAAGTATAAAGCCGTGATGAGCGATCGCGCTTATTTAGAATCGGTCTTAAAAGACGGTCGAGAAAAAGCCGAAGCCGTGGCGAATGCCACTTTAAAACGAGTGAAAACCGCCTTGGGTTATTCCACTCCGCTTTAATGATAAAAAACAGTTAATAGGACGGGAGCATCTAGCTGATTTCTGATTCGATGCCTAGCATTTTAGCATCGCCATCAACCCTATACAATCAACCTTAAAAATCGATAGATGAGTTATTTTCGTACAGCCTGTTTAACCCCTGGAGAATTTATCGTTACGGCTGAAATAGCACCGCCTAAAGGTGCCAATCCGACTCACATGATTGAAATGGCAAACACCCTCAAAGGTCGGGTTCATGCGGTTAATATTACCGATGGTAGTCGAGCCGTTTTGGGCATGAGTTCCTTAGCTTCTGCTATAATATTAAAAGGTCATGGGATTGAACCCATTTGTCAAGTCGCTTGTCGCGATCGCAATCGCATTGGTTTACAAGCCGATTTATTAGGGGCGGATGCCCTGGGAATTCGGAATATTTTAGCCCTCACAGGTGATCCAGTCAAAGCCGGAGATCATCCCGATGCCAGGTCTGTTTTTGACTTTGAATCCGTGCGATTATTAAAGGCAATTCAAAAGTTAAATAACGGTACTGACTGGAATGATAAAACCTTAACAGATGGGGCAACAGATTTGTTTGCAGGGGCGGCTGTTGATCCCCAATCTCCCAGTTGGTCAGGCTTAAAAAGTCGATTTGAACGCAAATTAAAAGCCGGGGCGCAGTTTTTTCAAAGTCAATTAATTACCGATTTTGAACGCCTAGATAAGTTTATGACAGAAGTTGCAGCAGGCGTTGAACAACCGATTTTAGCCGGAATCTTTTTGTTAAAATCGGCTAAAAATGCCCGATTTATTAATAAATATGTTCCCGGTGTGAATATTCCTGAATCGATTATTGATCGCTTAGAAAAAGCCCCAAAACCTCTAGAAGAAGGAGTAATGATTGCGGCTGAACAAGTGAAAATTGCCCGTCAACTTTGTCGAGGCGTTCATATCATGGCCGTTAAACGAGAAGACTTGATTCCGAAAATATTAGATGTCGCCGGAATTCCAGCTTTATATTAACCTAAAGTCGATTAAAACATTAAACTTAGCACAAAGAAACAGAGAACAGCGAAATCGAATCTTCGTGTCTTTGCGTTGATCTTGTTTTTTCCTTCAGAGTTGTTGCTTGAGGTGAAAACCCAGAGTGGATGATTTTGCGGTGAAAACGAAACGCAGAAGCCGTCGAGATCGAATATTCACGCAGGTGGCGATCGCTGTACAATGCTACGCTTGGCTTATCTGACCACCGCCACTTCAGTACAAGCGAGGTTAATGTGTGCCTGACCTCAAGCAGAAGGCTTTTCGATCACCTTTGAGAAATTTAAGCAATCTAAATTAGAATGAGACAATCTTAGAATGGTGATTTTCCAGGTCGTTTTAGAGTCTATCTAAAATGGAGCAAGAGGACTCCCGTTAAGTCTTCGACTCTAACGGCGAGATTAATTGCGACCAAAGAAGGAAACCTTCTCTGTACGCAGTTCTAACTGAATAGCGTGGTCAGATAGAATTGTGTTATATTTTTAGGATGCTAACACTAATCTACGAATTTAAGTTGATCCCCTCTCAAGAACAGATTGCCATCATTGAAGAAATGTTAGCGGTCTGTAGAAAGGTGTGGAATTACGCCTTGAGGGAGCGGAAAGACTGGATAAGTAGTAGGAAGTGTGCAGTTAACTTTTGTTCATTGCAGCAAGAGTACATTATCCCATCGGATGCTCCGTATCCGAATTACAACGTACAAGCCGCCAGCTTGACAAAAGCGAAGAAAACTAACCTTGAACTCAAGAAAACCAATGCTCAAGTTTTGCAACAAGTTCTCAAAACGTTAGAAAGATCATTTAACAACATGAAAGAGCAGGGTTATGGTTTTCCTCGCTTTAAGAACAAATATCGAATGCGGTCTTTTGTATTCCCTCAGTTTAAGAGCAATCCAGTTTCAAATAATTGGATAAAACTTCCTCAAATCGGATGGGTGAAGATGAGGTTGTCTCGCCCAATCCCGGAAGGATTTAAACTTAAGCAGGTGAGGGTTGTAAGAAAAGCTAGCGGGTATTTTGCAATGTTATCTTTGCAAAGTCCTGTAAGCATTCCAGACACCCCGGCTTCTGGGCATCCACTAGGAATTGACATTGGACTTGAGAAGTTCTTGGCAACCTCTGATGGTGAGTTAATTGAACGACCGAAATTTTTAAACCAACTACATAGCAAGTTGAAATTACTGCAACGTAGACTTAAATTCAAGAAATTGGGTTCAACTAATCGACAGAAGCTCAACCAAAAGATAGCAAGACTTCATCAAAAGAGATCAGATACTCGAAAAGACTTTGACTTTAAATGAGCTGCGTCATTTGTGCGACAAAGCAGGAATGATATTTGTTGAAGATCTAGATTTTAGAGCCTGGGCAAAAGGAAT
The DNA here is from genome assembly GCF_034932365.1 of Limnoraphis robusta BA-68 BA1. Classification (NCBI taxonomy): domain Bacteria; kingdom Bacillati; phylum Cyanobacteriota; class Cyanophyceae; order Oscillatoriales; family Sirenicapillariaceae; genus Limnoraphis; species Limnoraphis robusta. The sequence continues at coordinate 74,774 of NZ_JAYGHR010000007.1, forward strand.
GCTAAGAAAACATACTTTAGACGCAGGGTTCGGTCAGTTCTTCAATATATTGGCTTGGGTTTGCTGGAAACGAGGGGTTTATTTTGACAAGGTTGACTACAGATATACGAGTCAAATTTGTCCTCATTGTGGGGCGCATACAGGAAAGAAAAACCTGTCCGAACGCACACATAAATGCCCTGAATGCAACTACGAATGTAATCGTGATGTTGCAGCAGCACAAGTGATTTGTAATCGAGGTATTACTGCGGTTGGGCAGATCGTGGTTCAAGAAATTGACTGTGTAGGCGTACTGTCGGGGGTTGGAAGCAGCCTAGATAAGTGCCGTAGAAGCAGTAAATCTAAGTCGTGAGATTTAGAATCCCCCAGTAGAATCCGAAGGGTTTACTGGTGGGAGTGTGTCAAATTGCTTTGCAAGCTCCACGTCCTGGCAAGCCATGTTAAAATCAAGTCGAGAATAGGTATTCGGTAGCAGTTTTGCTTTCAGCGCTAACCCTCGAGTTCTGTTTAACGAGGCATAGCTTGCCTTCCGAAGTCTCTGTTTACACGCATTCCGATCTAGGAGGTCTTAAATGTCTGTTGATGTCGGTAATCTTTCCTACGAGGTTACGGAGGATGATTTCAAGTCTGTTTTCGCGCTAATAGGACTCCATCAAACGAGTTCACATTCTTAGCGATCGCGAAACCGGACGCTCAGGGGGCTTGGGATTTGCAGAAATGGATAGCGTTGCTGAAGCAGAAAGTACCATTAAACAACTCGATGGTACCCAATGGAGGGGACGAGATCTCAAGATTAATCAAGCCAAACCCTGTGAAGGAAGAAATTCTTCGGATGGGGGAAACCGACGCGATCGCTTTTCGAGCTGCTATTAAGCGGCGAAATTCACATTCTATTTTCCAATTCAATTCTCAGATGAAGACGGATATTATTCCGGTCTAATTGTTGTTAGTTGAACGACGCTCTATTAACTGAGTGAAAAAGCAATTCATAAGGGAGGATATTGCATGGCTCAAGTGGTCGTCGGTGAAAGCGAGCAGTTGGAGTCAGCCCTGCGTCGGTTCAAGCAGAAAGTCTCCAGGGCGGGTATTTTTGCCGACATGAAAAAGAACCGTTACTTTGAAACACTCGCCCAAAAACATAAGCGAAAAGAAATTGCCAGACACAAGGAACGCCGCAGAATGCGGAACTCTAGAAAACGGTTTGAGCAGCAAGTTCGCTAAAACTTTCAAGAGGGCAATTGGACATCAATGTGAAATCCAGAAGAATATGCGAAAAATTCCAATGCTCAACTTCAGTGGGCTGAACAATTGCGTTCGCATCTGGATTTCAAGGGTAGCGAGTCGGTTCTCGATGTCGGTTGTGGCGATGGAAAGATTACTGCTGATTTTGCGGTTTCTTTACTCGGTTCGCGAATCAACCGCAAGCCCTGGCTTTAAAAGCTAGGGAACGGTTGACCTCAAGGACAAGTGGTTGGAGTCGATAGTTCTTCAGAAATGATCGCCTATGCGACAAAAACTTATCCAAGATCTCAGCATCCCAATCTTTCCTTCGCCTGTACAGATGGGCGATCGCTTCGGTTTAAAGCCGAATTTGATGTTGTCTTCTCCAATGCTGCACTGCATTGGGTTAATGATCATTTAGCCTTTCTCCAGGGAGCTAATCGCGCTTTAAAAAACAAGGTAAGTTAATTATTTCCTGTGGGGGTCAGGGAAATGCTGCTGAAGTTTTGCAGGTTTTCTCCGACTTAGTGCGTCAAGTTCCCTGGAGGTTTGATATTGATCAGTTTCACAATCCTTATTTCTTCTATGGGATAGAAGAAGAAGTGGATGCAATTAAAAACTCTACCCTTTGATAGATAGGATAAACACAGAGAATAAACCTATAAGTTAATAACACTCGGATCAAAAAATATGACTGCTTTCTACACTGGAGGATGCCAATGTGGACTTGTTCGATATGAAATCCGCAGTAAACCTCTAACCCTCTATGTTTGCCATTGTACAGAATGTCAGAAGCAATCTTCCAGTGCTTTTGGTATGTCTATGCCTGTTCCGAGGGAAGCTGTTGTTATCCTCCAAGGACAACTCAAAGAATGGTCGAGGGTTTCTCAGAGTGGTCATCAAGTCACTTGTTCATTTTGTGGAGAGTGCGGTACAAGATTATTTCATTCTCCAGCCCGTAACCCTAAAATTATTAATGTCAAACCCGGAACACTGGATGATACTCGTTGGCTTCAACCTGTGGGCAATTTATGGACTCAAAGCGCTCAAAAATGGGTAGTTTTGAGTGAAAATATGCTCAATTATCAGGCACAACCCCAAGATTACTCACAACTGTTTGAACGATTTCACGATCAGTCATAAAAGTCAGTCAAACTTTAGCACCTAATATGTATTCTTTTAATATTCATTTTCATCTTATACTAGAGAATCTAATCTTCTTCGTACTGGCGACCTCTTTTCTGGGAATTGTGGGTTTGGCATGGAGAAATGCCTTGCCCTACAGCTTGCCTAGCCCTTTACCGGGATGGTTTAAAATTTGGTTTGGGACTGTACAGATTTTAGGATTATTACCGCCTTTGGGGGTTCTGCTGGTTTGGGGAATATGGGAGAAAAACTCAGTTGTATTGACTGTGTTTGCCTCTTATTTCCTGATGCTGGGTTTACAAATTATCACCGAATATTTGACCTTAAGAAAATTTACCTCTGTAGTCTGGGTGATGGTTCCTTATTTATATTTACCTTATCGGATTTATCAATTATCCGAAGGTTTAACCCTCTTGAATGCTGAACCTGAATTATTTTGGGTACGAACCGTATTAATTCTGCAAATCATCCTCTGGATTGGGAATTATGCTTTAGATTTAGCACAACTTCCTCGACTATTTCGTTGGGAAATATCAGAAAATCAGCCAACGTCTTAAGGAATATTATATTAACCGAATTGATTACTCCGTAAATTTACGGAGATAAGCTTAAATTTTAGCACTAGCAAAATTTCAAAAGTTCAGCAATTTCGCTGTTGGCTTTTGCCCTGGAAATTGTATATCTTGAATATAGAGTATCGAATATTCCAATGTCAGTAAGCACATCGCAGGTTCCAATTTTAGTCCGCACCCTGAGACGGCGTTTAGGTTTGTCCCAAAAACAATTTGGGGAAAAATTGGGGGTTGTCTTTCAAACCGTTAACAACTGGGAAAATGGCCGCACCATGCCAACTCGCATGGCTCAGATGCTGATCCGACAACAGTTGGAAAAGATGGGTGAGGAAGGAACGGATTTATTAGAGAAGTATTTTGGTGAATAACTTTGTTGTTGCCAAAACCTTACATCCAGGGTGAAATTACTAATTTTGATTGAAAGACGAGTACAAACGCACTATTTTCTGAAATGAGTTGAGGTTAGTTATCATGTTAGCATTTACAGGTAGATTAATTGTATTTCTTTCGCTGTTAACCTGGAGAATCCTAGAGTCAGTCGTTCATCTGACTCTCCGTTTAATTATTGTATCTTTAAATTCAGCTTGGAAAAATCTAAGTCTTTTGATGTCTGACTTTCTATCTGGACTTCTCCACCGTCAAACCGATTTGTCAATCAAATAATCAATAAACGCTAACGGGTTGAACTCACGGCTGTTTCATTCGTCAAAAATTTGGTGCAATAAAGCGAAAGATCATTAATATATTGTCGGCGATCATTCTTTGAGTCTTTGTTGGAGAATGATCGCCATTTATTCTGAGACAACTGATTTAAAAAAGTAATATCATGTCCGGTTGAACAGTTATAAATAAACGACAGAGGAGTCAGGAGTCACCGAGTCAGGAGTCAGGAGGAAATAAAGAAGAAGAAAGAGTCTGAGAAGGAGAAAGTTTTTGATCACTAATTATCCAGACATGATATAATTCAGTTTTTGTCTGTAGGGGCGGGTTTTTACAGTTTACAGTTTACAGTTTACAGTGACCAGTAAAAACAGTTTACAGTTTACACCTGACCAATTATCAGTATTCACTCTTGAGAGTTGATTGATAACTGTAAAACTATTCACTGTTCACTGTTTAAACCCGCCCCTACGACGTTTAAAATGTGTAGAGGCGAATAACGACTGTGAGGTGATAATATTTATTGAATGCGTTGACTTTCCACTTCCGCCACCCGTCGTTTTACCTTAACCACACTATCAGGATTTAACGAAATCGAATCAATTCCCGCCTCCACTAAAAACTCAGCAAAATCAGGATGATCGCTGGGGGCTTGACCACAAATTCCGACTTTTCGCCCGGCTTCATGGGCGGTTTTAATTAATCGTTGAATCATCCGTTTAACCGCCAAATCTCGTTCATCAAATAACTCAGCTAATTCTCCAGAATCTCGATCTACCCCTAACACTAACTGCGTCAAATCATTACTTCCAATGGAAAACCCATCAAAGCGTTTTGCAAACTCATCTGCCAATTCCACATTAGAAGGAAGTTCACACATCACATAAACCTGTAAACCGTTTTCACCCCGTTTTAAGGCATTACTTTCTAACACTTCTAATACCCGATCCGCCTCTTTTAACGTGCGACAGAAGGGAATCATAATAATCACATTATCCATCCCAATCACTTCTCGCACATATTTAATTGCCTTGCATTCTAACGCAAACCCTTCACGATAGCGATCGCTATAATACCGCGAAGCCCCGCGAAACCCTAACATGGGATTAGCTTCAACTTTTTCAAACTGTTGACCCCCAATTAAATCCGCATATTCATTTGTTTTAAAATCACTCATCCGCACAATCACAGGTTTAGGATATTGAGAAGCGGCAATTTTTGCAATTCCCCGCGATAACAAATCCACAAAATAATCCGTTTTATCCTCATATCCGTGCGTCATTTCAGAAATTTGATGACGAATCGAAAAATTCGTAACTTTGTCAAAATGAACCAACGCCATTGGGTGAACTTTAATGATATTATTAATCAAAAATTCCATCCGGGCTAACCCAATACCATCGGCGGGAAGTTGCCACCAACGAAACGCCGCCGTCGGACTGCCAATATTCATCATAATCTTCGTTTTTGTGGCTGGAATATCCAACAAACTGACAGCTTCTGACTCAAAATCTAACAAGCCTTCATAAACATATCCTTCCTCACCTTCTGCACAAGAAATCGTTACTTCTCGTCCCGCTTCTAACAATTCTGTTGCCTTTCCCGTTCCGACAATTGCCGGAATTCCTAACTCCCGACTAATAATAGCAGCGTGACAGGTTCTTCCGCCATGATCGGTGACAATTCCCGCCGCTTTTTTCATAATGGGAACCCAATCTGGATCAGTCATTTCTGTTACCAGAATCGTTCCTTCTGTAAACTGTTCAATATCCGTAACATTGCGAATCAAACAGACTTTTCCACTGGCAATAGCATCCCCAACACTCAACCCCACTAACAAACGATCGCTTTGTTGTGTCAGCGAATAAGTCTTTAAAACACCTGCTTGTTTTTGAGATTGTACCGTTTCTGGACGGGCTTGCACCACATATAATACACCCGTATCGCCATCTTTTGCCCATTCAATATCCATCGGACATTTATAATGGTCTTCAATCAATTTCGCCCATTTTGCCAGTTGTAAAACTTCCTCATCTTCTAAGGAAAAAGATTGTAATTCATAGAGAGACGTTTGTACCGTTCGCGTTGTTTTTGTTGTTCCCAACGCATAGATCATTTTTTCCTGCTTATTCCCCAAACTTTTCTCAATAATCGGTTTTAATTCAGGCTGCTTTAACAACGGTTTAAAAACCCGATATTGATCAGGCGTGACTGAACCTTGAACCACTAATTCTCCCAAACCCCAAGCGGCGGTAATCAAAATATCATTAGGAAAACCAGTTTCTGGATCAATTGAAAACATCACTCCCGAACAAGCCTTATCCGATCGCACCATTTTTTGAATGACAATCGATAGGGCAACATCCATATGATTATACCCTTTTGTTTCCCGATAACTAATTGCCCGATCTGTGAATAAAGACGCATAACATTTGCGGCAAGCCTCCAAAACTTCCTCAGTTCCAGTAATATTGAGATAGGTTTCTTGTTGTCCAGCAAAACTAGCATCCGGTAAATCTTCAGCCGTAGCACTACTGCGAACCGCCACATCAACTTCTTCTAAATTATAACGATCAGACAGTTGACGATAACCTTCACGAATGACTTCGGCAATTTCATCAGGAAACCGAGAACGAACCAATAAACGACGAATGGTTTTTCCCGCTTTTTCTAACGAAATTTCTCCGGCTTGAAACTGTTCAATTTGATACAGAATTTTCGCTTGAAGATTGTTAGCCTCGATAAATTCCCAGTAAGTTTGAGCCGTAATTGCAAAGCCATCGGGAACCCGAATTCCTTGAGATTTTAGAGATTGTACCATCTCTCCCAAAGAAGCATTTTTCCCGCCCACAGTGGGAACATCACCAACCCGAATATTTTCAAACCAACGAATATAGGAATTTTCCTGAGTCATGGTCATTTTTGCTCCTGGGTTTTAGCGGTTCTCTTCAATTATGACAAACCTTTTTCGAGAGTAGTGTCAGAAAATCTCAGTTCATAGTTAACGGATCAGTGCAGGCGGGGAGCGGGAATTGGATTGATCATTCTATTTCCATTTAACAATTCAATCCACCCGAACAGAAGTGTTATAATTTTAGTTATTCATTTGACTTTGGTCATCTCCAAAATATAGAATTAATAAATCCGACCCGTCCTGTTCCATTTCAATCAACTTTTGTTTAATCACAGACAAAGCCAACTGAGACGGTCTGGTATGTCCCCGTTCCCAACGATTAACCGTCTGAAACGAAACGCCCAACTGTGCCGCCAGTTTTTCCTGGGAAAGCCCTAAGCGTTTGCGTAACGTTAAAATCAGAATCGGGAAGTTTTTTTTCAGATTTAAAAACACCATTTCCATAACCATTTCAACCTCCAAATCTCAAAAATCAACAAATGGTATAACAACCGTCTATTTATATTATTCGTCTTCAGTCCGATTCAAACTTCCTCTGAAGGGATGAACAGATCGGGTGAACATCAACCCTGTCGCCTCTGGTCAAAATCAACTGAAAGCCATGAATTTCCCCCTTGAAGCCACATTTCACGTCAAAATAGAGAAAGTCAAAGCCAAGAAAACCATGACCACAGCAACAGCACAACAGACAGAAACCCAACTTCCGCCTTTAATTTCCCGTGATATCCTCTTCGGCAACCCGGAACGAACCAGTCCGTCTTTGTCACCCAATGGCAAATACCTCGCCTATATCGCCCCAGACGACAAAAACGTTCTCCAGGTGTGGCTGCGAACCGTCGGACAAGAAGATGATCGCCAACTCACCGCAGACAAAAAACGAGGAATTCGCGGCTTTTTCTGGACGTACAGCCCCGATCAACTGATCTACGCCCAAGACTCCGACGGCGACGAAAACTGGCATTTATATCTGGTGAACATTCAATCTAATATTGTCCGGGACTTAACCCCCTTTCAAGGGGTGCGAGCGCAAGTTGTCGATCTCGATCACAACTTCCCCGAAGAACTGTTAGTCGGGATGAACCTAAAAAACCCCCAAGTCTTTGACGTTTATCACGTTAACCTGAAAACCGGGGCGGTGGAATTTCATACCGAAAACCCCGGAAACATCGTCGGTTGGACAGCAGACAGTCAGTTTCAAATTCGCGCCGCTTCCGCCACAACCCCCGATGGCGGTTATGATTTGTTGTATCGAGAAACCCCTGAAAAAGATTGGGAAACCCTGCGTCATTGGGGACCAGACGAAGAAGGCGGGGCAGTTTTCTTCTCTAACGACGGCAAAACCCTGTATATTGTGGGAAATCACGACGCTAACGCCGCACGTTTAATTGCGTTTGATCTGGCCACCCGCAGCGAAACCGTGATCGCCGAAGATCCGCAGTATGACGTCGGGGGAGTTCTCGCCCATCCCACCACCCGCAACATAGAAGCCGTTTCCTTTTATAAAGATAAAGAAGAATGGATCTTCCTCGACTCGGAAATAGAAGCCGACTTAAACGCCATTAAAGCTATTCGTCCTGGTGAATTTGGCATTCGTCGCATCCTCACCGATGAGAAATGGTTAGTCAGTTTTGTTGATGATGATGGCCCGGTTTCCTACTACGTTTATGATCGCGCCTCCAAAACCAACACCTTTCTCTTTACCAACAAACCCAAACTCGAAGGGTTACAACTCGCCCCAATGGAACCGATGTCTTTCACGGCGAGAGATGGCTTAACTATTCATGGTTATCTCACCAAACCCGTTGGCGTTTCCACTCCGGTTCCCACCGTCATGCTGGTACATGGTGGCCCCTGGGCGCGAGATTTTTGGGGCTATGACTCCGAAGCCCAATGGTTAGCCAACCGAGGGTATGCCGTTTTACAGCTAAACTTCCGGGGTTCGACAGGATACGGGAAAGCCTTTGTCAATGCAGCTAACCGCGAATGGGCGGGGAAAATGCACGATGACTTAATTGATGGCGTGAATTGGCTCGTTGAAAATAATATCGCCCAACGCGATAAAATCGCCATTATGGGTGGTTCCTATGGCGGTTATGCCACATTAGTCGGGTTGACATTTACGCCGGAAGTGTTTGCTTGTGGGGTGGATATTGTTGGCCCGAGTAATTTAGTCACCCTCATGCAGAGTATTCCGCCTTACTGGGAACCGATTCGTGCTAATTTTTATCATCGAGTGGGTAATCTGGAAACAGAGGAGGAATTTTTGAAGTCCCGATCGCCTTTATTTTTTGTCGATCGAATTCAAAAACCGCTATTAATTGCACAAGGGGCGAATGATCCGAGAGTTAAACAGGCTGAAAGTGAACAAATTGTTGAAGCCATGAAACAAGCCGGAAAACCGATTGAGTATGCTTTATATACAGACGAAGGACATGGGTTCGCTCGTCCTGAAAATCGCTTACACTTCTATGCGATCGCTGAAGAATTTCTCGCCAAATATTTAGGGGGTCGGTTTGAACCGATTAATGAAATTTCCGGTCATTCAGGAGTGGTTCAATCTTTTAGTTAATTCTGAAAAAAGCGAGTTAACAACTCAAAATTAATCAGTTTTTGGGCGGGTTTAAACAGTTTACAGTGACCAGTGAACAGTGAACAGTGAACAGATAATATTGAGAACTGTATAACTGATAACTGCAAAAGCTGGTCACTGATAACTGTAAAAACTGGTAACTGATAACTGATAACTGATAACTGTAATGAACCCGCCCCTACAAAATTACTTAACTTCTGAACTCTTTCAAATTTAAAATCAAAAATACGGTTCACAATTAACAACTATGGTCAGCTTTTTTAAAGGTCTTTTTTCCGGCAAAAAACCGGGAGTTGGGATAGAATTAGCTTCCGAACGCATTCATGTTGTAGAACTGCGAAGAAAAGGAAATGATTTAAGATTAATTAATATTGCCACAACTCCGGTGCCTGAAGATGTCGTTCAAGATGGGCAAATCATTGATACACCGACAATGGCAGAGTTAATTCAGTCTACTTTAGCCGATAAAAATATTAAGACAAAAAGAGTAGCTACAGCCATTCCTGGGCGAGAAGCGGTGACTCGTTTGATCTCGGTTCCAGCCGAACTCAACGAAGAAGAACTCAAAGATTATATGAACGCAGAAGCCGGACTTTACTTGCCATTTTCTCGCGAAGAAGCCGACGTTGACTATCAGAAATTGGGAATGTTTGTCGATGAAGACGGCATCGAAAAAATGCAAGTTTTGTTAGTGGCAACGCGCAAAGAAGTAACAGATACTTACTTAGAAACCTTTGAACAAGCCGAACTGAAAGTAGACGTCATAGAAGTTAGTAGTTTTGCGCTGATTCGCTCGCTCAAAAATCAACTCGAACAATTTTCCTCATCAGAAGCTGCGATTATTGCAGATCTCGAATTTGATAGTACAGAACTCGCCATTGTTGTCAATGGAATCCCGCAATTTAATCGAACCATTCCCATCGGATTATTTCAAGTTCAAACGGCATTGAATAATGCCATGAATTTGCCACCTTCGAGAGATGTGAGCGAACTTCAAGCCATGACCCTTCCTGTAACTGATACAATGGGAGCATTAAGCGATCCTAATCCCGGCACAAACGCGATTATTAAAATTCTCTCAGAACTCGCCGATGAACTCCGCCGTTCCATTGATTTTTATATTAATCAAAGCGACGGTTTAGAGATTGCCCAACTTCTACTCGCAGGCCCAGGGGCTTCCATTGGGCAACTCGACGAGTTCTTCATGCAGCGTTTAGCCATGCCAGCCACTCAAGTTGATCCGGTTGAAATGCTGTCATTGCAAAGCGATCAAGAGATTCCACCCGAGCAACGTGCTAGCTTAGGAGTGGCGTTAGGTTTGGGAATGCGGGTGATCTAATTTCAGGTTGGGGAGCGCCGATGGGGGATTTCGCTATCATCGACATAGTTATCAATGATCAACTTCGGGAAATTCTAACTGGAATGAGTGAATTAATGTTAAAAAGCTTAATCTCAAACATTCCCTCTGTTGCTAGGATAAGCGAAGGAAATCCTCGATCACCCGTCTAAAATTTAAACTTATAATGATGCCCTCAAGCCCTAAACAAATCCTCAGAGAGGTTTGATGCAATGTACAGCCTTGATATTAATTTTCTTAACGACCGTCCCGACTACAAGCCCGCCGAGCGAAAAGCATCGGCATCCCCAGGTCGAGGTGGGACAAACATTGATCGCACCCCAATCATTATAGGCGCGGCAGTTGCTCTAGCTGCGAACGCTTTAGTGGGGGGAGTTTGGTTAGTGTTCAATCAACGGAATGCTCAGTTACAAAACGAGTTAAGCCAGTTAGAAGCCCAACTCGGTGAAAAAACCAACCTGGTCGCAGAACTTGATAAAATTTACGCTCAAGCCAAACTCACAAACGAAGAAGCGAATGCCTTAGCCACCGTCTTCAATGAGATTAAGCCTTGGTCAGCGTTGACTCAAGAACTCGCCGAATTGATGCAAATTGCCGGGGTGAAGATCAACAGCATTGAACAAACTAAACCCGCAGCAACCGCCGTCGCTGCACCACCGCCGCCCCCCGCAGGACAACCCGCCGATGCCGCTGCTACTCCAGCTAAAGATACCCCTAAACTCGAAATTACAGGAATTGCCAATTCTTTCACCCAACTGAGTGATTTTGTGTTGTTGCTGAACCAATCTCCCTTCTTTGATGGAGAGAAAACAAAACTGATCTCGGCGAGTTTGAAAGACAATCCGACTCAACTCGTCGTAGCGGAATCTCAAGGCGGAAGCAATAGCCTGCCCCAGTTGCAACCCGTCGTCGAGTACAAAATCGAAACGAATTTAAGTGCGGCGACGGCTTCAGAGTTACTTCCTCAGTTAAAGAGTAAAGGTGCGGTTGGGCTGGTCAACCGTATTCAAACCCTTCAGCAAAAAGGAGTTATTCAACCATGACATCAGCAAACAACGTCTTTATTGAAGCCGAAGACGAACAGGAGGTTTCAGGCCAGGTGGTTTTGGGAGTCCCGCTCACTCCCAAAAATATTGGCATTGCAGTAGCCGTTGCCGGAGTATTGCTGGCCGGATTTGGGATTTTTAAGTTCGTCATGCCGACCATTGCTCAGGGAAACGACCTGAACACCCAAATCTTAGCTAAACAACAAGAAATCGAACAGCAAGATGAAAAACTCAGCAAAAAAGCACAAGCTGAACAAGAGTTAGCCCAAGCCCAGCAAAGACGAGCAGCAGTCACGGCTTTATTCGCCGACGAAGCCACTCTAGAAACGTTGGTCTTTGACATCGAAGAACAACTCAATCGCCTTAATACTGATATTACAGAGGATGAGGAAAAAGCCAGGATTACAAAGTTTCAACCGGCTCAAACCCAAGGAACTCCAGAATCAACCTCGGATACAGAAGTCGTTAATGATGGCTCTTTCGGTTCAGCCGTTAACGGAAAGGTAAGACGGCGTGGATATGAAGTTGAGTTTGAGGGTAGTTTTGCTCAAACGCGGCAGTTTCTGATTATCTTGGAACGAATGCAGCCGATGTTAGTCGTTCAAGACTTGAAAACTCAGTTGGTCGAAGCAGCGCCTGTTGTTGCAGGAGAATACAAGCAAGGTAAATTTGTCCCTTCCGGTGAACAACCTCAACGCCGCCTGAAAACTTCTTTTAACCTGAGTGCGCTCATGCCCTTGAGTCAGGAACAGTTAGACGCTGCTGCTGCCTCTGCCGCCCCCCCACCGGATGCTCAACCTCCCCAGTAATTCTTGATCCGATCGTCACAATCAGATCACCCCTAAGCCGCGTTCAGACTGAGCGCGGTTATTAATTTTTTGAAATCAAATTAGCCCAGAGCTTGACAGGATGGGACAAATGCTCTAACCTGTCTGGCTAGTCGATCTAAAACATTTGACTTTATTTAAAAAAAAATAGCTTGAACCTCGTAACTTTGGCAACGCGATCGCCTACAATCCATTTTAAAGCCGACTACTGAGTAAAAACTCGGGAAAGTCTTGCCAAAATTTTAGTTTGAGATTAACACAAGAACCTTTAATCCTAAGCAATAAACACAGTCCAGTTGAGGAGTGAACGTGAAACAAGTTATAGGATACGGATCAGGACTGGCGGTAGCTGCTGTAGTTCTCATGGCACAGGCGCCAGCAATTGCATTTACCGTTATTAGAGATGTTCAAATTGTTCAAAACAACGGTGAGACTAATCTTGTTCTCGTCACCGAAGGCGGCGGGCGTCCCGAGGTTTTCGTCGTTAGACGAGGCAATGATTTTGTCGCTGATGTGATCAACACACAGCTTAATATGGGTCAGGAGATGTTCCAACAAAACAATCCTGCCCCTGGAATTGCCTCGATTGTTGTCACTCAACTTGATCCCACCAGCGTTCGAGTGATTGTCACCGGAGCCAGCAGTCCACCCGATGCCCGAGTGGTTCAAGGGGCTGCTGGCGGCATTGTCATCAGTATGATATCAGGCGGAGCAACTGCCAACGTCCCGGCCAATTCTCCGCCTCCTGCAACGTCCTCCCCCTCACCGGATGTATTAGTGCCTAACCCGGAAGTCGAGATTGACCGGGGTTCCCTCGCACAACAACCCACTCCGCCCCCGTCTGGCTCTCCGTCTCAACAACAGCCGATTGTCCCTGATCCCGCGATTAGAAGCACCAATCCTCAACTGACTCCAGATGCGCGACGCTCTGTTGATCCAACTCCTCCGTTTTTACCTCGGGCTGTTGCTCCACCCGTTGGGGATATTGCCGTTTCTAACGTTAATCCAGCCGTTCAAGCCGTTAACTTGAACACGACAGAAGTCATTCCGCGTTTAGTGTTACGAGATGCTTTAGTCCGAGATGTTCTGTCTCTATTGGCTCGCACAGCCGGACTGAATGTTGCTTTTGCACCCGACTTAGGAGAAGCCGGACAAACCGGAGGGACTCCAGGCGGTTCAGCAAATGTGACGATTTCTCTTGATATCGAAAATGAGTCCGTTCAGGATGTCTTTAACTACGTTCTGCGTCTGAGTGGACTGGAAGCCAACCGCCAAGGAAATACTATCTTTGTGGGTCGCAAATTGCCCAATACTGCTCGCGATGTCGTGGTTCGCTCCTTCCGACTGAATCAAGTTCCAGCCGGAGAAGCCGCAGGTTTTCTCGTCAGTATGGGGGCTGAACGTTCCATTACCCGAGAACAACAGGTGACTCGCGCCAACTCCGTGAATATCCCCGGAAGTACCCAAGCCTTGACCACCACCGATACTCAGGTGACAACTGTTGTGGAAACCCTGCGGGTACAAACTCAAGACTCTATTCCGCTTCTGCGAGGGATGCAAATCGTTGTTGATGAACGTCTCAATAGTCTGACATTAATCGGCCCGCCGAACTTGGTAGAACTCGCCTCTGCCCAACTTATTCAACTTGATTTGCGTAAACGTCAAGTGGCTGTCAATGTCAAAGTTCTTGATATTACCCTCGATGGAGAGGATTCCTTCAGCAGTAGTTTCTCCTTCGGAGTTGATCAAACCTTCTTTGTTAATGATGGGGGTGCGGCGGCTCTGAACTTCGGTTCCTATAATCCCCCTTCTCGCGGAACTTCTACCTCTGGAATTAACGCTCGACCGATTATCCCCAATAACCCCGTTGGGAACCAAGAACCCTTTTTTGACCGAGATGGAACCACAACTACTCCGTTAACTGCACCCGGACGAGGTGGGGTAACATTGCGGCCGATTTCTCCTGTTACCAGTCGTTCTGAAGCCGTCGGGATTTCTGACTTTGATCCGTTTGAGCGCAATCAAGATGGTACCTTTGATGCGGGTGAAGTTGAATTTGATACCTTCCCTCTGTTCCAATATCCCCGTCGTTTCCTACAAACCTTACAATTTCAGATTCAAAACCGCAACGCCAAGATTCTCACCGATCCGACTTTGTTGGTTCAGGAAGGCGAAATTGCAACGGTGCGACTGGTTGAGAACATCGTTAAACGAATTGATACCGATACCATTGAAACCGATGGGGGTCAACGAACTGAAAGACAGCCGACTTTTGAAGATGTCGGTCTGGAGGTTTCCGTTAACGTAGAGCGGATTGATGATAATGGATTTGTGACCATTAATGTTAACCCGGTCGTCACAGCCATTACAAACCGCCTTCCCTTGGCTAGTCCTGATGACGGTAGTTTTGCCACAGAAACCGCAGAACGGAGCTTTAACTCGGGACGAATTCGCTTGCGGGATGGCCAGACATTAATTGTTTCTGGAATTATTCAAGAACAAGATCGGGTGACTGCGAGTAAGATTCCATTCTTAGGGGATTTGCCGATTATTGGGGCATTATTTAGAAGTTCAACCCGTGAAACCGGACGCGCCGAAGTTGTGGTGTTGGTGACTCCGATGATTATGGATGAATCCGATCGCGCACCGTTTGGCTATGAATACAACGTTAGCCCTGATGCCCAACAAATGCTACAACAACGACGTTAGACAGTGACCAGTAGACATTGACCGACCAGTAGATATGAGCATTGATAACTGTCTTGGGCGGGTTTATGCCAGTGATCTGTGAGAAACATACATCGATGTGGAACCCGCCCCTACATCACTGGTGACTCTCTTACAAACTTTGCTAAGATTGCGAACTTCCTCTCTTGCGAACTTCCTCCTCGACGGAAACCGCCAAGACCGGAGTTCGCGCTCCTTGATGGAAACCACCAAGACCGGAGTTCGCGCTCTCGCCGGAAACCGCGCCCGTCGCAAGGAACGCGCTGGTGACTGTTGACTCCCATCCTCTAAACAGGGGATGTTTTTTTGGGCCAAAACAGAATCAAAATTAGAAAATTGCCTCAAATCCATATAAATTTAAAGATTTAATTGATCCATATTCGACTTAAAAACATTAGAATAAGTCAGTGCAAGTGAGATACTGTGAGGGTTACAGCGATAGTCACGTTGAATTTCGATCCAAAGACTATCCGTGATCACAATCACTTGACAAGTTCATAGCAGATTGGCACTCTTTGTCAAGAGTCCAGTAGGACAGAAGCAATTTTTCTTTTGTCCTGCATTTGAATTGATCAGTTGTTTTTTCATCTGTTTTCCACCCCGATCCCTTGTGATGCGGGGTTTCCAGACAAGGAGGTTCTATGAATAAAGGTGAATTAGTGGATGCTGTGGCTGAACGGGCCAGCGTAACCAAAAAACAAGCGGATGCGGTTTTGACGGCTGCCCTCGATACCATTATGGAAGCGGTATCGCGCAACGACAAAGTAACCCTAGTGGGTTTTGGTTCCTTTGAATCCCGTGAACGCAAAGCGCGTGAAGGACGCAATCCGAAAACTGGAGAAAAAATGGAAATTCCCGCCACTCGGGTTCCAGCCTTCTCAGCCGGTAAACTGTTCAAGGAAAAGGTAGCTCCCAAAGAGGAATAATCGTGTTAGCCCAACCGCTTGCCAGACCAGGACACGGTGGAAATCTCACTTGGGCAGCCTCAATTGCGGGCTGCTCTGCCTCAGATATTCTGGATTTTTCGGCTAGTATCAATCCTTGGGGGCCGCCGCAGTCGGCGTTAGAAGCCATTCAAACCCATCTGAGCGATCTCAGAGCCTATCCCGATCCCGAATATCGGACATTGCGAAAAGCTCTGAGTCAGATCCATTCCCCTCTAGAGGCAGACTGGATATTACCCGGGAATGGAGCGGCTGAGTTACTCACTTGGGCAGGATGGGAACTGGCTCAACAGCAGACTACCTATCTGCTAACGCCTGCCTTTGGAGACTATCGGCGATCGCTGAGTGCTTTTCAAGCTCATGTGATTGAATGGCCCCTATCAGAAAATGAGGGACAGTGGTCATTGGCTTCACCGGGACTGGACAAGCGAGGGGGGCTACTTCTGAATAATCCTCACAACCCCACAGGTCGGCTGTTTTCTCAGGAAGTCCTTGAACCTTACCTCGAACAGTTTGATCTGGTGGTTGTTGATGAAGCTTTTATGGACTTTCTCCCGCCTCAACAGCAACAAAGTCTAGTGGCAAAAGTGCCAGAATACAAAAATCTAGTGATTTTGCGATCGCTGACCAAATTTTACAGCATCCCTGGATTGCGGTTAGGTTATGCGATCGCTCACCCCGAGCGGCTTCGTCGTTGGCAACAGTGGCGTGATCCCTGGCCGGTTAACGTTTTAGCGGCGGCGGTCGGTACGGCAGTCGTTCAAGATCACGCTTTTCAACAATACACTTGGGACTGGTTAACAACCGCTCGTTCCCAACTGCTGACGGGTTTAGGGCAATTACCCGGACTACGCCCCTATGCGGGTGCTGCTAATTTTCTGCTGGTGTATTCACCCCAACCCGTCCCCGAATTACAAATCACGCTGTTGCAACGTCATCGGATCTTAATTCGAGATTGTCTCAGCTTTGGGGAACTCGGTCAACATTACTTTCGAGTCGCTATCCGCACAGAAGCGGAAAATCAACGCCTCTTAACGGCTTTAACAGACCTTTGGCCATCTCTCTAATTCAGCTTCTCACGGGTTGTTCTATGATTGACTACGATGTGGTGATAATTGGTGGCAGTCCAACTGGACGCTATGCGGCGGCTTTGGCAACCCAACTGCAAGCCCGTGTTGCCCTAGTCGAACCTCAAAAACCCACTTTTGCGGGTCAGTGTTGGCGTTGGGGATACAGTGCCGCCTTGCGATCTGTGGGAGAAACGGTTCGACAGATTGAGCGATCGCAACAATTGGGTTGGGACTCGACAAGCGACAACTGCAACCTCGATCAAACCCTTTCTCTCAACTGGCGGCAAACTAAACAGTGGATGGAGGCTGTTGTCTCTAACCTCGAAGAACAAGATTCTCCCGCAATGTTAGCCGCTTTGGGGGTTGATGTGATTTTTGGACAAGGGGAGTTTGTTAGCCAACCCCATCTGGCTTTTGTTGTCAATCAACGAACTTTGCGATCGCGAACTTATTTATTGGCAACTGCTTCCCAACCGAAAATTCCCGAGATTGAAGGGCTACTTTTAACGGGATTTTTGACGGCTGAAACGATTAATAAACTGACTCGAATTCCTGAACATTTGGCGATCATTGGCGGTGATCCGAGCGGGACTGAACTCGCTCAAACCTTTGCGCGGCTGGGTTCAAATGTGACAATGATTATTAAACATGATCATATTTTAGGTAAAGAAGATCCTGAAGCGGCTGGCTTAATCCAAGCTAAATTAGAAGCGGTCGGAATTAAAATTTTAACTCAAACAGAAGTGATTCAAGCCCAAAAAATTCAGGATAAAAAATGGATTCAAGCGGGAAATAAAGCGATTGAAGTTGATGAAATTATCGTCGCTGCCGGACAACAGCCTCAACTGAACCGTTTAAATTTAGAAGCTCTTGGAGTTGCATTCAACCGGGAATATTTACGCCTGAATGAAAAACTCCAAACCACCCATTCCCGGATTTACGCCTGTGGTAATTTATCCGGGGGATATTCTTACCCTCATCTGGCAAACTATGAAGCAACAATTGCCCTGAAAAATGCTTTATATTTGCCGATTTTTCAGGTCAATTATCAAGGTGTACCTTGGGCAGTTTTCTCCGATCCTCAATTAGCGAGAGTTGGGTTAACGGAAACCCAAGCCAAACGTCGCTACGGAGATGATATTCTCGTTTATCGGGATTATTTTAAACATTTACCCAAAGCGATCATTGAAGAAGAAACCGTCGGTTTTTTTAAGTTGATCGGACATCAAAATGGTGAAATTTTAGGGGCTTCCATTGTCGGGCCACAAGCCAGTGAGATGATTAGTCTCATCGCCCTCGCCATCCGTCAAGGCTTAAAAATTCAGGCGATCGCTCAACTTCCCCAAATTTGGCCGACTTTCTCCCAAATGAGTCAACAAACGGCGATCGCTTGGTTGCAACATCAGCGTCGGTGCAATACCCTATTAATAGATTGGATCGAAAATCTCTTTCACTGGCGTCGATCTTGGTCATCGTAAGTTCATCTGTTCACGCCTATCAACTTGTTGATGGAATACCATGCTAAAAATGAAGTTAAAATTTCCACTCTTATTGGTTTTATTGCTGATTGTCGTAACAGGATGTAAAACGACTTCTGAAAATGCAGCCAAACGCTTAAGCGAAACCAAAGAATGTTTTGACTGTGATTTAACGGGAGAAAACTTTGAAGGTGCCGACTTGTCTGGTGCAAAACTAAACGGTTCTAACCTCAGTGGAGTGAACTTAAAAGGGGCTAATTTAAGTGGTGCAATTCTCGATAATGTTAATTTAAGTCAAGCGGATTTAAGTGGAGCAAATTTGAGTTCAACTGCATTAACCCAAGCGAATTTAACCGATGCTAATTTAACGGGATCTGACCTCACCGGAGCCTTTTTAAGAGGAGCAATACTGAGCAATGCTAAACTCACCAAAGCTAATTTGAATCAGGCTGATTTAAACGCGGCTCAACTGGAAGGAGCAGATATTAATGGGGCAAGCTTTAAAGAAGCGATCATGCCGGATGGTTCAGTTCAAAAATAAACGTTTAAAATTCGATCATCAATTAACATCACCCCTGAAATCATGCTGAAAGCGATTCTCTTTGATTTAGATGGAACCTTAGTCAATACAGACCCTTTACACTTTAAAGTTTGGCAAGAAATTTTACAAACTTATAACACAGAAATCGACCATTCCTTTTATAAAACCTATATTAGCGGCCGTCAAAATCCTCAGATTATTCAAGACTTGATTCCCCAACTTTCAGTCAGTGAAGGGGCAGAACTTGCGGAATACAAAGAAGCTCGTTTCCGGGAAATCGCCCTAGAATTACAGCCGATAGCAGGTTTAATGGAGATGCTGACTTGGATTGAAACAGAAGGTTTAAGAAAAGCAGTCGTCACGAATGCACCCCGTGAAAATGCTCGATTTATGTTAGAAGTTTTGCAGCTAACCGAACGATTTGAATTTGTGGTTTTAGGGGAAGAGATGATTGCTGGAAAACCCGATCCCGCGCCCTATCAATATGCGTTAGAACAGTGTAAAATTCAACCTTCAGAAGCCATTGTATTTGAAGATTCTCCTTCAGGAATTCGTTCGGCTGTTGGGGCAGAAATTTATACGATTGGTGTGGCGTCAACCCACGAACCTGCTGTTCTTAAAGCCATTGGTGCGTCACTGGTTATTAACGATTTTAACGATTTACAACTGTGGGCAAAAATTAAATCACTTTTGGGAACAGAAGAAGCGGTAGAAATGAAAGAGTAGTAACCAGTTTTTAGTAGGGGTCATTCATCAAGCCACCCCTACCAGTTATCCGTTTTTTCCCTTTTGCATGAGTGCATGAGTGCAAGATTGCTTATTCCCTGTTCCCTAAGAGGTGAAAATCCGCTATCTTGACAAGGGATAGATAGAATGGAGAAGGGATGAGGATTCGTCAGGGGAGTGTAGGGTAATGAAACATCTATCAACCAGGAGGTGTACCCCATGAAAGCGAGTTCAAATCGCTTGAGTTTACTGTTGATAGCTTTGAGTCTCCAGAGCGTTAACCTCTCTACCGCCTACGCCCAAACCCGTACAATTACGCCCGCCCCAGATGGAACCGGAACTGTTATCAACAGCCAGGGAAATCGTTTTGATATTAATGGCGGTTCTGTGAGTCGAGATGGTCAAAATCTGTTCCATAGTTTCGAGCAGTTTAATTTATCTGAAGGACAAATTGCTAATTTTTTATCAAATCCTAATATTCGCAACATCTTAGGACGAGTAGTTGGGGGAGATGCTTCGTTTATTAATGGCTTAATTGAAGTTACAGGTGGCAATTCTAACCTGTTTTTGATGAATCCTGCGGGTATTATTTTCGGTGCAAATGCGAGTTTAAATATTCCCGCTTCTTTTACCGCAACGACGGCTAACGGGATTGGATTTGGTGCGAATACTTGGTTTGATGTTAGCTCAAATTCGGATTGGTCAAATTTAGTCGGAACTCCCAACAGTTTTCGCTTCGATACTCAAAATCCCGGTTCTATTATTAATCTCGGTGAACTCGCTGTTTCTTCAGAACAACAGTTAACTCTTGTTGCTGGAACGATTATTAGTACAGGAACTCTCGCCGCCCCAGAAGGAACAGTTTCAGTGCAAACGGTTCCCGGTGAAAATGTGGTGCGAATTGTTCAAACCGGACATTTATTAAATCTTGAAGTTGCAGCACTTCCTGCTAACTCTGTTAGCAATCAACCCAGTATTACTCCTCTGTCTTTACCTGAACTTCTGACAGGTGGAGATGCAACAACCGCCAACGAAATTATCGTTAATTCTAATGGTGAAATTGTGTTAACTTCAGGTCAAATTGTTGAATCTGGGGATATTGCAGTTACGCCTCAACAGAATTTAGATCCTAATAATTTAGCCGTTACAGGTGAAACTGTTACTCTAAAAGCAGCTAATACTCTCACCATTGCTGAACGTTCGTTACAAACGACAGGTGACTTAAATTTACTGGCTGGAAATACGGTGCGAGTTCGCGATAGTTTGACTCATCCTTTCTCGGCGATTGCAGGTGGAAATCTAACCGTTATAGGTTTGCAAAATATTGATATTCTCGCCCTCGATTCGATTAATATTTTAGGTTCTGCACCCTTTCAAGCGGCAGGAAATCTGACTTTAGTGAGTGATGGTATTATTTCAGGCGATAGTCACTTCAACGCAGGCGGAAATTTTAACATTCTCAATTCTATAGGTACAGGCGGAACGTTTATAAGCTTGTACGACCCGATTATTTATTCTGATGGAGATGTTGTCTTTGGTAGCTACGAAGGCGCCTCTTTAAAAGTAGAAGCAACCGGAGCGATTATTGGGGGTGATATTAATATTACAACGGCTGATATTAACCTTGCGAATTCGGCTGACCCGGAAGCGAATATTCTCAGTAGTAGTCCAGCATTAATATTACGTTCAGGAGTACAAAATCTCGGGAATTCTGCCAATATAAACTCGAATACTTCCGTTGAAGGCACATTTTTCTTGCAAAGACCCGCATCAGGAAATAATAATCTGACTGTGGGTAATGTAACGACCGCAGGTGGGCCGGTTATTCTAAACTCTACAGGTCGAATTGTTGTCGATCAAATTAATACCCAAGGGGGAGAAGTTAATCTCCAAGCTATTGATAATATTATTATCGCTCGAAATATCAATTCATCTGGCGGAAATATTGAGATTATTACCGATGATTTGTTGCGCGTGGGTACATTAATTGATCCGAATAATAATACCCCGAGTATTTCTTCTGCAAATGGTCAAATAGACGGTTCAATTACGATTGAACATGGGGGTGGTGAAACGCCTTTTATTATTGGAGATGCGACAACTAATGGTACTGCGAGAAGCATCACGAGTCGTTCAGCACAAATTACACCTCAGTTTGAAGTTCCTCGCACAACAGACGGGATTTTTCGACAAGGAAATATCACAATTCGTACAACTCCATTTCCTGTAGAAGAACCTCCTACTGAACCCCCACCCACTGAACCGCCTCCCGTTGAACCAGAGGAACCGATAACTGAAAATCCGCCTCCCGTTGAACCTCCAGAGGAACCTTCATTACCGACAAATCCCGGTAATAATCCTCCAATTGATGTTCCTAGAGAAGAAAATCCAAATAATCCTAATAATCCGGGGAATGAAACTCCTGAAGTTCCTAATAATCCCGGGAATGAAACTCCTGAAGTTCCTAATAATCCCGGAAATGAAACTCCTGAAGTTCCTAATAATCCGGGGAATGAAACTCCTGAAGTTCCTAATAATCCGGGGAATGAAACTCCTGAAGTTCCTAATAATCCGGGGAATCCTCCTGTCGTAAATCCACCGAATAATAATCCACCGCCGGAAGTTCCTTCAACTCCAGAAACAAGGATTTTAACTCCAGAACAACAGGAGAATGTTACGACAGTGATTGAAGCAGAATTAGTTGAACGGAAAAACAGCTTTAGTTCGCCAGTAGAGGAACTGCAAAATGGAAGTATTTCTCTAAGGAATTCTGGGTTAGATGTCAGTCTTCTAGAAGATAATAGCAGTGCAACAACGGTTCAACAGAATGCAGATGGTACGATTGGGTTACTTCGATATAACTCAGTGATAACCGATCCAAATACGGCTTCTGAGTTTAATCCTCAAGAGGCGATTCAACTCGCTCGTGCGGAGTTAACTGAGAGTTTTGATAGCAATAATATTGAGCAAGCTGTATCCCAAATCGATCAAGTTTATAGCTGGGAGTATCTCAACTATTTGGGTAAAAATATTGAGGATGTTGAAGGTCAAGTTTCGCTTCGGGAGATTCAAGACAAGCTCAGTGAAATGGATAAAAAGTATGGCACAAAAGCAGCAATGATTTATGTTTTGGCTCAGTCAAATGAGTTGATTCTGATGGCAATTTCAGCAAAAGGAGATGCAATCCAAAAAAAAATTGAAAATGTTAATCGTCAGGAATTAATAGAAGTTTCCAATCAATTTCGTCTGGAAATTACCGATGCTCGAAAACGGTATACTAGCAGCTATAAGCCTCTATCTCAACAGCTTTATCAATGGTTAGTGTCACCTTTAGAAGAGGCTATAGACTCTCAAAAGATTGATACCTTGTTGTTTGTTATGGATCGGGGATTACGCAGTTTACCCTTAGCAGCTTTGCATGATGGGGAACAGTTTTTGATTGAAAAATACAACTTTAGTCTGATTCCCAGTTTCAGTTTAATGGATATTCGCGATAATCCTCTCAATGAGCCGCGAGTTTTAGCAATGGGAGCTTCTAAATTTACGGAACAACCGCCTTTACCTGCGGTTCCACTGGAAGTCAGATCAATCACTAAAGAGCTAGGAGGAGAATACTTTATCAATGAAGACTTTACTATCAATAACTTTAGAACACAACGAATTAATCACCCCTATAATATCATTCACTTAGCAACTCATAGCGAATTTAATCCGGGTGATTCAAAAAATTCATACATCCAATTTTGGGATCAAAAACTCACCTTAAATAACTTAAAACAATTGGGTTGGAAGTGGGATAATCCCCCGGCTGAACTGTTGGTTTTAAGTGCTTGTAGAACGGCTATAGGAGATGAGAGTGCGGAATTAGGATTTGCCGGATTAGCTGTACAAGCTGGGGTTCCTTCGGCGTTAGCGAGTTTATGGTATGTTTCCGATCAGGGAACGTTAGGATTAATGATTGAATTTTACAATCAATTACGAAACAAACCGATACTTTCTCAAGCCTTTCGTGATGCTCAAATTGCGATGTTAAGAGGTGAAATCACGATTGAGTCTGGTTATTTATTAAGTTCAACATTCATCGGAGAAATTCAGCTTCCCACTGAACTTATAAGCCAAGGAAATACTGTTTTTACTCATCCCTATTATTGGGCAGGTTTTACTTTAATTGGAAGTCCTTGGTAATCTGTATTTTTGAAATCAAGTTCACTCACTTTACACCCATGTTGAAATTGACAAAATTATATGAAATCGAAAAAAGAATGCTACAGATCATTAATCCCCCTAAATCCCCCTTAGAAAAGGGGACTTTCTTTATTATTCTCCTCATATTCCCTCATATTCCCCCCCACCCTTTTTAAGGGGGGATCAAGGGGGGATTGATCGGGGCGGGAGGGGGAATAAAAGGGACAAAGAAGGATGGAGAACCTCGAAACATCTGTAGCAAATATTTAAGTATTTCATATTTCTATCAGGGACATCGATAAACAATACAATAAATTATCAAAAAAGGTCAAAATGAAAGTGATCTCTAGTCAAACATTGTTAGTGAAAGATTCATTGAGTATCAAACAGATATCTCAAGGAATGTTAGTCGTATTCGCCGCCGATTTGTTTGATATTGCTAGATTAATTTCAGGGGTTCGTCGGGGTGCAAAAGTTTTAACACTTCATCCGAACCGAGATGCAATTGAACAAATTACAAGCGCTATTAAAACCGCAATTGATCCGGTTAAAAGCCTACATCTGGTTACGCACGCTTCAGCCAATATTTTACACTTTGGAAATCTTAATTTAAGTTTAGAGAATCTAGATCAATATCGGGCTTTACTCCAACAGTGGAACGTTTCAGAAATTCTGCTGTATGGTTGTAATCTGGCTCAAAAAAGTACAGATTTTATCCAATATTTACATCAACTCACGGGAGCAAATATTGCCGCTTCTAGTACCCCAGTCGGTTGTAAAAATAAAGGCGGAAACTGGGAACTTGATATTAAAATCGGAAATATTATCTCAAATATTGCTTTTGTTGAGGACGTTCAAAAAAACTATCAAAGCCTTTTTACAATTGAACGAGTTTCAGTCAATTCGCAAGGTGAACAAGCTGCTCCCGATCCACAGAATTCGGGTTCTCAAGATGGTACAATTTCCCCAGATAGCCGATTTGTTGCCTTTGAATCTAATGCAAATAATCTAGTTTCTGATGATAACAACGGCGTTTCAGATGTCTTTCTTCGCGATCGCCAAACAGGAATTACCACTCGCGTTTCTGTTAATAGTTTTGGACAAGAAGGAAACGATAAATCGGGAGCATTTTCTGATGCGATTTTACCCGCTCTCACCCCAGATGGAAGGTTTGTAGCGTTTGAATCTAAAGCCAATAATCTCGCGCTTGGAGATAATAACGCTGAAGAATGGGATATTTTTGTTCGCGATCGCGATGCCGATGGAAACGGCATTTTTGACGAAGAAAATGATACGACAACCCGAGTTTCTATTAATACAAATGGAGTCAGTGGAAACGGTTCCTCGCGAAATCCCGTTATCACCCCCAATGGACGGTTTGTAGCCTTTGAATCGCGGGCGGATAACCTGGTTGCCAGAGACAACAATCAAGGGGCATGGGATATTTTTGTTCATGATCGCGACCCCGATGGGAATGGAATTTTCGACGAGGGAAATGGTCGCACCGTCCGAATGTCGGTGAATGGGATTGGTATACAGGGAAATGATGACTCCTTTGACCCTTCTATTTCTAGTGATGGGCGGTTTATGGTGTTTGAGTCCAACGCCAACAACTTGGTTGCAGGCGATACAAACGGGGTTCGAGATCTTTTTCTTCATGATCGCGATCCTGATGGAAATGGGATTTTTGATCAAGGTAATAGTATTATCACTCGTATTTCATTAGGAATTAATGGAGTTGAAGCGAATAATGCTTCTTTTGAGCCGATATTTTCGGGTAATAATCGCTTTATTGCCTTTGAGTCTTTAGCCAGCAATTTAGTAGAAGGAGATAATAATAACGCTTTAGATATCTTTGTTTATGATCGTCAAACCGGAGTAACAACTCGCGTTTCTCAAGACTCAAATGGTATGGGTGGAAATCAAGCTTCCTCTCAACCGAGTCTATCAGATGATGGTCGATTTGTTGGTTTTAGTTCTCGTTCTTCTAACTTTGTTATCGGTGATAATAACGGCGTTGAAGATATTTTTGTTCATGATCGTGATCCTGATGGGGATGGAATTTTTGATCAAGGCAATGGTCTGATTACCAGAGTTTCTATTAGTGATACAGGTAACGAAGGAAATGCAAATTCGTTTCAAGCGGTGGTTTCGGGTGATGGAAATTTCGTTGTATTTGAATCCTTTGCGGATAATTTAGTGCCAGGAGATACGAACGGCGTTTCAGATGTTTTTATCTCAACAATTGATCCAGCGATTACCATTTTACCCGGAATCAATCCGATTGAAGACGGACAAACGAATGGTATTTTTGAAATCAGTATCAATCAACCTGTTCCCCCTGAAGGATTAACGATTAATTTTAATATTGCTGGAGATGCAACAAATAACCTTGATTATAGCTTTGCGGCGGGAAATAATATCACGAATCTCACAGCCAATAGTTTGACAATTGCAGCAGGGGCGACAACAGCAACCTTAGAAGTTATTCCCGTTTTTGATAATATTAGTGAAACTGATGAAAGGATAGAAGTCAGTTTACAACCGGGAAATGGATATGCGTTAACGACTTTAAATACTGCTAGTTTAATTATCGGCGATCGCTCGTTAATTGTCACCAATACCAATGATTCTGGGGTCGGTTCATTGCGACAGGTAATTACCACTGCTAATCAAGTTGCGGGAACTCATATTATTACCTTTAATATTCCCCAAACTGACCCCGGTTTTAATCCCAATACTGGAACTTTTAGCATTCGACCTGTTTCTCCTCTTCCAAGTGTTACTGATGCGGCGATTTTAGATGCAACTTCTCAGCCTGGATATACAAATACGCCGTTAATTGAAATCGATGGAAGTAATATTTCTGATTTAGTCAGTGGTTTAACGATTACCGCCGGAAATAGTACAGTTAAAGGATTTGTAATTAATCGTTTTGCTGAAGGAATTCGTTTGATTACTGCTGGAAATAATACCATTCAAGGGAACTATATTGGGACTGATGTTACCGGAAATATTGATCTCGGAAATACAGTAG
Source organism: Limnoraphis robusta BA-68 BA1 (assembly GCF_034932365.1). Lineage (NCBI taxonomy): Bacteria > Bacillati > Cyanobacteriota > Cyanophyceae > Oscillatoriales > Sirenicapillariaceae > Limnoraphis > Limnoraphis robusta. Next base: position 101,815 of record NZ_JAYGHR010000007.1, read on the forward strand.
ATGGAATTTTTTTGGGTGGGGGAACTAGCGGCAATTTGATTGGGGGAACGACACCACAAACTCGTAATTTGATATCGGGAAATGGTCGAAATGGAGTTCAAATGGATACTTCTGGGGATAATATTATTCAAGGAAATTTCATCGGAACCAACATTTCAGGAACCGCCGATTTAGGAAATAGTGGGGCGGGAATTGGGATATTTCAAGAGGAGAATAATCAAGTTGGTGGAACCGTTTCTGGGGCGGGTAATTTAATCTCAGGAAATGATACCAACGGAATTGAACTCAATGGTGTTGCAGCAATTAATAATCTGATTCAAGGAAATTGGATAGGGACTACTTCTAATGGAAATACACCGTTAGGAAATAGTCAAAGTGGTATTCTTGTCTTTAACAATGCGAAGAATAATACCATTGGAGGCGTCGCAGAAGCGGGAAATATTATCGCTTTTAATAACGCAGATGGTGTTACCGTTGAGTCAGGAGAAGGAAATGCAATTCTCAGCAATTCTATCTTTGATAATGGCTTAAGTATTGCGGATATTGGGATTGACCTTAATAATGACGGAACCAGTATTAATGATTTTGGAGATGCGGATACTGGGGCGAATACGCTACAAAATTATCCTGACCTATTAACGGCGACTTTAGAAGAAGAAAGTATTCAAATACAAGGAATTCTTGACAGTACGCCCGGTTCTACCTTTACGATACAATTTTTTGCCAATGAATTACTCGGAGCAAGCGATCGCCAAGGACGAACTTTTTTAGGAGAAACTCAAGCAACCAGCAATATTCCGTTTACCGTTAGCTTCGATGTTGAACTTCTAGCAGACCAACGTTCAATTACTGCTACTGCGACCGATATTAATAATAATACCTCAGAATTTTCAACACCGATCACCGCTAATACTGCCCCTATTTTAGACTTAGATGAAGACGATAGTAGCGGAATGACTGGAAACAACTACAGTACCCGCTTTACCGAAGGACGAAACCCTGTCGCGGTGGCGGATACTGATGTTGAAATTGAGGATGCAGATAGCGAAAATTTAGCCTCTGCAACAGTTATTTTAACCAATCCTTTAAATGGACAAGCAGAGAGTTTAGCAGTTAATGAAGAACTACTTCCTGCTGGAATTAGGGCGACTGCTTATAATTCTGTCAGTGGACAATTACAACTGTTAGGAACCGCATCTCTAGTAGACTATCAAACCGCGATTTATCAGATTGTTTATAACAATAGCATACTCAATCCTGATTTAAGCGATCGCATTATTAATATTAGCGTTAATGATGGCACTTCTAACAGTAATATTGCAGAAACAACCATTAGTTTAGTGGGAACGGTTCAAGTTAGCATTGCAGCGAATACTTCCCCAACAGAAGGCGAAATCGGAAGCTTTGCTATTACCCTTGATGAACCCGTTAACCAGCCTTTAATTGTTGAGTTTGATCGCAATGGAAGTCTTGCAACAGACATAGATGATTATATCTTAGAAGCGGGAACGGGAATTACAAGTATCACGCCGAATACTTTTACAATAGAAGCCGGAGTCACCACCGCAACCTTAAATGTTGTTACGGTTAATGATGATATTTTTGACCCCGAAGAAACGGTTCAACTTAATCTCGTAGAAGGTTCTAATTATCTCCTCACCGACAACAATACAGATGTTTTAAGCATTACGGATAATGATAGGGTTGGAATTAGTTTAACCCCTCCCCTTGAAGCCATTACCTCAGAAGACGAAGATAGCATTAATTATCAATTCGTTCTTTTTTCCCAACCCACCGCAGACGTTATTATTAACTTAGAAAATACTAACCCCAGCGAAGGAAGCCTTTCAGCAGAGACAATAACCTTTACTCCCGAAAATTGGAATACTCCTCAAACGGTTACGGTTAACGGAGTTGATGATAATATTGTGGATGGGGATGTTAACTATATTATTACCCCAACAGTTAGCAGTCTGGATGATAATTACAACAATTTTCAGTTAGAAGATATTACCCTAACAAACCGGGATAATGATGTTGTTGGAATAACTTTAACTCCTCCCGTTGAAGCCATTACCTCAGAAGACGAAGATAGCATTAATTATCAATTCGTTCTTTTTTCCCAACCCATCGCAGACGTTATTATTAACTTAGAAAATACTAACCCCGACGAAGGAAGTCTTTCTACTGAAACCATCACCTTTACTTCAGAAAATTGGAACATTCCTCAAACGGTTACGGTTACGGGAGTTGATGATAATATTGTTGATGGAGATATTGACTATAATATTGTTACAACAGTTAATAGTGAGGATGATAATTACAACAATTTTCAGTTAGAAGATATTACCCTAACTAACGAAGATAATGATGTTATTGGAATTGAAAGAATATTCCCTCCTCAACTGATCACGACAGAAAATGGAGATAGTATTGACTTTGAATTAGTTCTGTTTTCTCAACCGATAGCAGATGTTCTTGTTAATCTTAATAGTAGTAATTCCAACGAAGGAGTTGTTTCTCCAGAAACGATAACCTTTACTCCCGAAAATTGGAATATTCCCCAAACTTTTACGGTGACAGGAGTCGATGATAATATTGTTGATGGAGATCTTGAATATACTGTTACCTCAAACGTTATTAGTCAGGATAGTAATTATAATGGGTTTCAGTTAGCAGATATTACCCTAACCAACCTTGATAATGATGTTGTTGGAATTACTTTAATCCCTCCCGTTGAAGCGATTACTACAGAAGACGGAGATAGCGTTAACTATGAATTCATTCTCAACTCTCAACCGACAGCAGACGTTATTATTAACTTAGAAAATACCAACCCCGACGAAGGAAGTCTTTCTGCTGAAACGTTAATCTTTACTCCCGAAAATTGGAATAACTCCCAAATTTTTACAGTCACCGGAGTTGATGATGATATCGTTGACGGGAATATTAACTACAGTATTACCCCAACAGTTAGTAGTAATGATTTAACTTACAACAACTTTAATTTACCCGATATCAACCTCACGAACCTCGATAATGATCAAGTCGGAATTGTTGTTACCCCAATTAATGGACTCACAACAACGGAAGCAGGAGATATCGCAACTTTTGAAATTTTTCTGACTTCCCAACCGACAGCAGAAGTTAGTTTTAACCTCAATAGTAGTAACCCCAACGAAGGAAGTCTTTCCATTTCAGAGGTAATCTTTACTCCCGAAAATTGGAATATTTCCCAAATTGTCATTGTTACCGGAGTTGATGATGATATCGCCGATGGGGATTTATCTTATTCTATTATTACGGATACTGCTGTTAGTAATGACCCCAATTATAACAACATTAACCCCGAAGATGTTAACCTCGTTAACGCAGATAATGAAACACCCGGAATTACCATTACTCCCGTGAATGGTTTGCTGACGACAGAAGCAGGAGGAAGCGATAGTTTTGAAATTTTTCTCAATACTGAACCCGTTGATGATATCACCATTAGAATTAGTAGTAGCGATATTACAGAAGGAATTGTTTCTACAAACGCGGTAACATTTACACCCGATAACTGGAATATTCCGCAGATGGTGATGGTGACGGGTGTTGATGATAATATTGATGATGATGATATTCTTTACACTATCATTACCACACCGGATATCACAACAACTGACCCCAACTACAACCGGTTAAACCCAGCAGATATTAGTGTTACGAATACTGATAATGATACAGCAGAAATTGTTGTGACTCCGACGAGTGGACTGGTCACCAGTGAAGCGGGAGGAAGCGCGACTTTTGATGTTTTTCTCACCTCTGAACCCACCGCTAATGTAATTCTCAACCTCATCAGTAGCAACACCGCAGAAGGAATTCTGTCTAGAGAAAGGTTAACTTTTACGCCGCAAAATTGGCAACTTACACAAAGAGTAACGGTTACAGGTGTTGATGATTTGATCGCTGATGGTGACATTAATTATAGCATTATTACAGCCAATGCGATTAGTTCCGATGGGAAATATAACGGTTTCAATCCCGAAGATATTGCAGTCGTTAATACGGATAATGAAACGCCGGGAATTAGCATCAGTCCGACGAGTGGACTGGTAACAAGTGAAGCAGGAGAAACCGCAACTTTTCAAGTCGTACTGAATACTCAACCCATTGATAATGTTACCCTAAACTTAATCAGTGATAACTCACTAGAAGGTGTTGTTTTTCCGCCGAGTTTAACCTTTACTCCCGACAATTGGTTAACCCCTCAAATTGTCACAGTTACAGGTGTTGATGATTCTCTCGTTGACGGGGATATTGAGTACCGAATTATCACCGAATCTGCGATTAGTAATGATCCCAATTATAACAACCGCAACCCGGAAAATATCACAGTAACTAACCTGGATAATGATCTTCCCATTGTTGATTTATCAGTTGATTTAACGACAGGAGAAGAAGCAAATACAACTGCAATTACTGTTACCGTTACCGCTTCAGCGAATGTAGACGGGGAACAAACGGTTAATCTGGATGTTTCGGGAATTGGAATTACCTCTAACGATTACACCTTATCTAATTTTCAGCTTACGATTCCTGATGGAAATAATAATGCTAGTGTGACGTTTCAAGTCTTAGATGATATTGTCTTTGAAGGGAATGAAACGGCGACATTAACCTTATCTAATCCTTCAGAGGGAATTCTATTAGGTACAGCAACGGCTAATATTACAATTATCGATAATGATATACCCCCAACTGTAGAATTTTCGCAAACGGATTATCAAATCAATGAAGATGGAACGATTGTTGGTGCTGAAATTACCATTAATCGTACCGGAGATATTTCTCAAGTTTCAACGGTAGACGTTGAATTAACGGAGGGAACCGCAACCACCGGAGAATATTTTGATGAGAATTTGATTTCGGTTCGATTTGCTGCAAATCAAAGAACTGCTACAGTTGATATACCGATTATTGATGATGATTTAGTTGAAGAGGATGAAACCTTTTTCCTTGAGTTGGTTAATCCCAGTGTGGGAACTGAAATCGGAACTCAAAATACGGCTACTGTTGAAATTATTGATAATGAAGTGGCGAGAATTGATATTTCTCAAACCGAATTATCGGTTACAGAGTCAGGAATTACCGATAGCTACAGTTTGGTTTTAACAACCATTCCCACTGAACCTGTTACCATTCGATTTCAAACCGATAACCAAATTGAACCGATTACAACAATTACCTTCGATGAAACCAACTGGAGTATTCCTCAAACGATAGAAATTCTAGCCATTGATGATAATTTAGTCGAAGAGAGAACCCATAACAGTTTAATTACTCATGTTGTGACTAGCGAGGATCAAAATTATAACGGATTTATCCTGGATGATGTCAATATTGAAATTGCAGAAAATGATATTGTTGATGTTTCTATCGCACCCACAAATTTAACGGTTTCTGAAGAGGGGGAGACGGATAGTTACTCTCTGGTTTTAACGCGACAACCTGAACTTCCTGTAACTATTCAGTTTGAAACCAATGAACAAATTAATCCGATTAATCCCATTACCTTTAATTCTAATAACTGGAATATTCCCCAAACTGTAACCGTTGAAGCGATAGATGATTTAATCCCAGAAGGAGATGAAACAATCGCGATTTCCCATGAAATTGTCAGCGAAGATGAAAATTATAGAGACTTACAAGTTCGTACCGTTAATGTAGAAGTTCTCGATAATGATGTCGATGCAGAGATTTTTGTAATTAATACTCGTAATCTAACTTTAACCGAAGGAGAAGCAACCGCGAGTTATGAAATTGTTTTGAGTTCACCTCCCGTACTTCCAGTTACGATAGAGTTTAACACAAGCGATCGCCTGAATTCAATCCTCGCAATTGAATTTGATGAAACCAACTGGAATATTCCCCAAATTGTTACTGTTGTCACGACGGATGATAATATTGTTCAGGGAGATACGACAGAAATCATTCGCCATACAGTTAGGAGTTCAGATCGAAATTTTGACGGTTTAGAGGTTGCTAATGTTAATGTAAATTTGTCGGATAATGATGTTGCGGAAGTCTTAATTACTCAAACTTCAAACCGCACAGAAGTCAGCGAAGATGGCTTAACCGATACCTACCGAGTGGTTCTCAACAGCCAACCGACAGCCGATGTTACTGTTACCATTACTCCTGATAGTCAAGTTGATTTAGGAAGGGGTGCGGAAACTGAAAGAAACCTAATTTTTACGCCACAAAATTGGAATGAACCGCAAACTGTTACCGTCGCAGCGATTGATGATGATGATGTCGAAGCTGATATTCACACCAGTACAATTAATCATGCGATTTCTAGTAATGACTCCAATTATAATCGTAATACTCCGATCAGAATTGATGGGAGAATACAGGAAAATCTCACTGTTGATATTATCGAAAATGACGAACCCTTACCCCCTGGAGAACCAGGAATTTCACTGATTCAACCTGTGCGTCGAACTGATGTAATTGAAGGGTTTGGAAATGATGTTTATAAGATAGTCCTCAATAGTGAACCCACAGCCAATGTTGAGATTAATATTAACCATAATTCTCAACTTCAAACGGACAAACAAACCCTCACCTTTACTCCGTTTAACTGGAATATTTCGCAAACCCTAACGGTGACTGCGGTTGATGATAGCCTTGTGGAAGGTTCACACATTGGAACCATTTCTCATACCGTAAATAGCGAGGATTCCCGCTATGATAACTTAGGAATTGATCAACTTTCAGTCAATATCAGCGACAATGATAATATCGGACAACAACAGACTTTTTCCGAACCTGTGGTTATCAGTTTAAGTGAATTAGATGATACAGGGGTTGGTTCTGATTTTGATGATATTTTATTTGGAAATCAAGGAAATGATCGCTTGTCTGGAGAAGGGGGTTTTGATTTAGTTTATGGACAAAGTGGTGCGGATGCGTTAAGCGGAGAAGTAGGAGATGATGTTTTGTTTGGTGGACAAGGCGATGATAAAATGCAAGGAGATGCCGGAAATGATATTATTTATGGAGACAGAGGTAGCGATCGCTTGTGGGGTGGAGAGGGAAATGATCAACTGTTTGGCGACTTTGGAAATGATCGCTTAATGGGAGATTTAGGCGCTGATACCCTAACAGGTGGCTTAGGAAATGATGCGTTTGTCATTGGGTTCGGAACGGGTGGAAATACAGTTGAAACGGCGGATGTTATTGTTGATTTTACTGATACTCAAGATGTGATTGAGTTGATTAGTCCCTTAACGTTTCAACAGTTAAATATTACCTCAAGTTCAACCGGAACGGTGATTCAAGTTCAGTCAACAGGAGAATTTTTAGCGGTGTTACTGGGAGTTAATCCCAGTCAGATCAGTGAACAAGATTTTGTTTAACATCTTTAAATAGAGGAGACTCAACACAAAGACACAAAGACACAAAGATTTTCTCTAAAGTGTTCTCTGTGTCTTTGTGGTTTTTCGGCTAATCTTTAACCCACAATTTTTTAAGAATTTAACCGCAAATTTGTTGTAAAGTTGTGGTAAACTTAGGATAGGAAATAGAAGCAGCTTCGGCTCGACCAATGGTGGTTTTTCCACTGGCTTTTAACGCCGCGATCGCTAAACTCATCGCAATCCGATGATCGGTATAACTATCAACTTCCGCCCCGGTTAAAGCCGTTCCGCCGACAATTTCCATCCCATCGGGTAACTCGGTAATTTTCGCCCCCATGCGGTTTAATTCGGTAGCCATCACAGTAATGCGATCGCTTTCTTTGACTCGCAATTCTTCCGCATCTCGAATAATGGTTGTTCCTTGTGCAGAAGTTGCCGCAACTGCTAAAATTGGAATCTCATCAATTAAACGAGGAATTAACGAGCCTTCTAGAGTACAAGCTTTCAATGGGCTGTATTTTACTCGTAAATCAGCCACAGGTTCTCCGGCGACTTCCCGTTGATTTTCCGGTTGAATATCCGCCCCCATCATCGCCAAAGCGTCTAAAATTCCGGTACGAGTTGGGTTCACGCCCACATTTTCCACCAACAACTCCGAACCGGGGACAATCGCCCCAGCAACCAGCCAAAACGCGGCTGAACTAATGTCCCCCGGAACCACAACGGGTTGACCCTGTAAGGTTGCTGGCCCTGTTACCGTGACGCTATGGGTCTGGGGATCAACTTTCACCGTCGCCCCAAACGCCCGTAACATCCGTTCACTGTGATCCCGAGATAACGCAGGTTCCGTCACCGTTGTTTCCCCTTCCGCCATCAACCCCGCCAGCAAAATACAGGATTTGACTTGTGCGGAGGCAATTGGCGAATTATAATGAATCGGGTTCAGGCGTTGACCTTGAATGGCTAAAGGCGCAAAAGAACCGCCCTGACGCCCCCAAATCATCGCCCCCATTTGTTGTAACGGTTTAACGACTCGATCCATCGGACGCCGGACTAAAGAATGATCTCCGGTAACAGTAAAAAAGCGATCCCGATGAGAGGCAAGAATTCCTAACATTAACCTCAAGGTTGTTCCCGAATTTCCGGCATCTAAAATCTCAGTCGGTTCATGGAGTTGACCTAAGCCAATTCCTTGTACTTCAACCCGTTGTTCATTTAACTCGGAAACTTGCGCTCCCAACAGAGAAAAACAACTCGCGGTACTACGCGGATCAGCGCCTAAAAGCAACCCTTCAATGGTTGTGGTTCCTGTCGCCAAAGCCCCCAACATTAACGCCCTATGGGAGATTGATTTATCTCCAGGTATACGGATAGAACCCTGTAAAGATAAACCCGATGTTGGCGGCTCAATTGTGAGAGTCTGTTGACTTTCTGAAGTTTTGGTTTCAATAATCCCAGTTAGCATAGGATAAGAATAGGATGGATTTCCCTAGTCATCCTACCGCTTTCCTTGTACTAAATGACAACTAAGACTGGGGATTTACGGTTAATCATAAAGCATATGCTAACACATTCTCGCAAACCTGTAAGTCTTTCTGTCGTTTCAGTGGACTTACCCGTGCGATCGCTCGTGGAAACAGCAGCAACCCTCTATCAAAGAGATCACGAACAATTTCATTTGCTGTTACATGAACCCGAAATTTTTGACTGGGAACCTGATACCATTAACCCTGAACCCAAGCCCACAACGCCCCAAAAACCCCGGTTGTTGTGGCTAGAAGTTTCCCCCTATCGAGCCGTTATGACCATGCAGGGAAATAGCAAATATAGCTATCGTCATTTGTGGCAAAAAGGGATGTATGGGATTAGTCGTTATTATTTACAAACGGACTCGGAAACCGTTCCGAGTCAATTTAGACTGCGTAATTTTACTCGCAACTTAGAATTAATTGGTTCTCCCTTACCCGAATCTCTGCGACTAGAATACGAACTTTGGTCAGAAAAATTACAACTCGGTCGTTATGTTTTGAGTCTAGAAATTCATCATTAAAAAAGGCAAGAGGCAAGAGTTTTGTAGGGGCGGGTTCATTACAGTTTACAGTTTAAACCTGCCCCTATAATATATCAGCATTCTAAACCGGGTTAACTGTTACTTTGATGAGTTGGGTTCTTCGGGTTTTAGAGACTCAGGCGGACAATATTTAGTCATCTCCGCCATCAGTTTATCGGCTTTTTGACTAATCGGATTTGTTCGTTGACTGATTTGATTGACCTTCTCGATTGCTTTGGCTAATTCTGCACGACCTTCGAGGTTAATCGGTGTTTTTTCTCCCGCTTCTAATGCTTGACCCATTTCGTTAAGAACCACCGCAAATTCACGAAAGACTTCTGTAAAACCTAAGCGAATTTTCTTCAGTTTACCTTTAGTTAAATAAAGTTTCTGCATCTGATCCGCAACAAGATTCAGTTCTTGTGCTAATCTAAGGGTTGTTGCGCTGTTATCTTGGTTATTCGGAACAGCGATCGCCAAGTTTCCTTGGTCTACAACCTCCATCAGCTTACGACATTGATCCTGGCGATTTCCCGCACAACCTACGATCACGACAGCAACTGTCAAGAACGTCACCACTCGTCTAACATTAAAATCCATTGAAGCTCCTCACACAACCAAAGTAGAGAGTTAATCGCTAAGAACCCCCAAATTACCGCTTGAGTTCTGCATCGCAAGTATGGCAAATTATGAGCAGTTCAGCAAGTATCACCCAAAAGAAAACCATGTCTCAAAATACACCCGAACCGAAAAAGGACGATAGCGGATATGTTGCCTTTGGGATTGCAATTGCGCTAGGATTCCTCGTAATGAAAGATACGATCCCGCTTTTGTTGCTGTTGGCTGGTGGAATCGCTGCGTGGCGAATCTGGAAACGTTATCACAAAAAACAGCAGGAGCAATTAACGCATCTCGATCAGGTTTTTTATCGCTTAATTCGGCAAAATGACGGTTGGATTACTCCCCTCGATTTAGCGATGAATGCTAAACTTCCGGCTGAGAATGTACGAGAATATTTAGACAAACGAGCCACTGAATTTTCCGCTCAGTTTGAAGTCACCGAACAAGGCGGAATTCTCTATTACTTCTCAACCGCTAAATCTTGGCTCCTGAGTTCAGAGGATGATCAAATAGAGTGCTTACAAAAACACGAGGAAAACTCAACCCTTCCCCCTTCTCAACCGCCTGAACCCCCTCAATCTGAATCGGCTAAAAAGAATGAAGTGGCGTTATTTCCGGTTCCCCCTGCTTCAACTAAACTCCCCCTCGAAATTCCCAACTCTCTGAATCAATTAGAACTCGCCAAACGGTTAAACGTTCATCCCAGTACCTTGAGTAAATGGAAAACAAAACCGCAGTTTATAGACTGGATTCGTCAAAAAGATCCTGATCACATCACTTGGAAATATTCTGAAAAAACCAAACGATTTGATCGGGTTTTCCAGTCAAATACTTCATCCAAAGACCATCCATTTTTGAGTACAAATAAACTTGAAAATAATCTTAAAAAACGTCAAGCTAATTAATATTAATAATCAAAAATAATGATTGATAATCCTTCGATTTTAATTTTTGATACCACCCTGCGAGACGGAGAACTAACTCCAGGCGTTCACTTTACTCGAGAGAATAAAGTGAAAATCGCTCAACAACTTGAGGAAATGGGAGTTGATACAATAGAAGTGGGATATCCGGGACGATATCCAAAAGATATTGATGATATTATTGCGGTTTCTCAGGTTATTAAAAACTCGACAATTTGTGCGTTAGCAGGTTCTCAAGAAGCCGAAATTCAGCAAGCCGCAAAAGCCTTAGAAAAAGCTGATAAAAGCTGTATTAATATTTATACCCTAGTTAATCTCAATTCATCTTCAAAAAACGTTGATAAAAACTCAGTCTTATCAACCATTCATCAACAGATTTCACAAGCAAAAAACTCTTGTTCTCAAGTTCAATGGACGGCGTTTGATGCAACGCGCAGTGAGATTAATTTTTTGGGCGAAGCGGTTCAAATGGCTATCGAAAGCGGTGCTAAAATCATCAGCATTCCTGATAGTTTAGGTGTGGCTGAACCCGAAGATTTTTATCACTTACTTCAAAATTTGTATCAAAATATCCCCCAACTCCAACAAGTAACGGTTTCCGTTCACTGTCACGATGACTTCGGAAAAGCCGTAGAAAATTCTCTCCTGGGGCTAGACTTAGGCGTGCGTCAAATCGAATGCGCGGTTAACGGTTTGGGAGCCAGAAAAGGAAATGCCAACTTAGGGGAAATTATAGATAAAATAAAATATCATCAATCCTATTATACCTCAATAAACTCTCATTTTATCCCAAAAATTTCTGAATTCATTTCTCAATTAATTCAATAAGGGCGCAAAACTTTTGCACCCAAAAATTGGCTAACTGTCGAAAAGTTTACACACTACGAAGGATTGTTGAGGATCATTGAGGATGGTGATAGGATTGTATTTCTATTGTTGTGCTTGACGTCCTCCCCGACCTCCTCGACCTTGCCAGTTTCGTTCCGGCTTCAATTCTGCTAATTTCGCTCGTTGTTCCGGCGTTAAAACCTCACGAATTTCTAACATCGCTTCAAAACGTTGATTTCCCATTTGTTGATGTAACTGTTGAATTTGTTGGTGTTGTTGACGCAATTGTTCCGCACTGGCGTTACTAGCTTGAAGCGATCGCATTTGTTCCATAGCCGCCTGCATTTGTTGACGCAAACCTTCTGAAGACGCTTTACGCTGTTCTTGAATACTATCAATTTGTTGTTGTTGTTCCGCAGAAAGATTAAGCTGTTCAAACATCCGACCCATGCGATCGCCCGGTTCAGCCAAAGCATTCCCCGCAAACGGTAAAAATAAAGCTACAGTCGTCGCACAAAGCAAATTCCGAATCTTCATAAAACCAACCTCTAAATTGTAGTGAATTCACGCTTGGTTCGTGATATTCTTATCCTATAACTCAACCCGCAGCGATCGCCTGGATCAAAGTTACTAAATCTTTCTGAGTCTCAAGTATTATCCGAGCTGTGACTTTGGTACTACTCCACCCCAATAATAGAAGTATTTTGATCGATGTCTCTCGAAAAAACTCACTCTATACTAATGAGTAACCCTTAGATTATTGCAGCTATGCAATGGTTTCGCAAACACAATCATCCCTTTCGTTTACTCCTTTACCTGGAATGGATTTTACTCGCCATTGCGGTACTGACAGCCTTTAGTCCCTTTCCGCCACCTCCTAGCGCAAAATTCTCCCGCTACCCTCACGAACATCGCCCGCCCCTTGAACGTCAATTTAACCCAGATCGAAATTTTAACCCCAATTATCGCCCCCCCAGACGTGATTTTCCTCGCCGTAATCGCCGAAAAAAACCCTTATTTCCCCTCGGTTTTTTCGCGAGTATTGCAGCTTTAGGATTAATTGGGTTGAGATTACCTTTAAATCAACGTTCATCAACGATTAAAGGACTCTATACTGCTTTAGGGTTTGGACTCAGTTGGTTAGCGGTATTCTGTGGAAGTCCGGGTGCGAGTTTTCTATCTGCATTATTGCTGGTTGTTGTGATTCGGGCTTGTGTTTTGTTTCCTTGGCGGGGTCGAGTTGTTGTTGCTTTTTTTGCGTATCTGTTTTTTCTGGTGTTAATGTTTTTGCGAGTTCGTCCCGTTGGAATTCCGCTCATTAACAACAGCCTATCGACTGCTTCGGAAAACCCCATTCCTGAATCTTGGCGCTGGGTTGTCTTTAGTTTAACATTAAATTCTGCTTTATTGTTTGGATTTGTATTAATTTTTGTGGTGTTATTAGTGGGAACATTATTATCTGAAAAACAAAGTCGTCAAGAACTTGCTCAAGCCAACCAACGCTTAAGAGAATACGCAATCTTAGCAGAAGATCGCGCTATTTTACAAGAACGTAACCGCATTGCACGAGAAATTCACGACTCCGTTGGACACAACCTAACCGCCCAAAGTATTCAACTCGAAAATGCCCAAATGTGGCTTCAAACTGACCCAGAAAAAGCAGAAGAACATCTAGACAAAGCCCGAAAACTCGGTCGAAATGCCCTTCAAGAAGTGCGTCAATCTGTCGCCAAATTGCGATCGCATCCATTAAAAGGTCAATCTTTAGAAACAGCTTTATCTAAACTCCTCCAACAATTTCAACAAACCACTCAAATTCAGTTAACATCCGATATTTATTTAATTCACGCTGCGGCGACAGATGTAGAAATCACCCTATATCGAGTCATCCAAGAAGCCTTAACAAATATCTCTAAACATAGTCAAGCGACCAAAGTTGAGTTATCATTGATAGAACATCCTTTGAGAATCGAACTCACCATAGAAGATAATGGTTTCGGGTTTTATCCTGAAGAAAATACAACGGGTTTTGGTTTAGAAGGAATGCGGGAACGGGTGACAGCTTTAGGAGGTTTATTTAAACTCAATAGTCAGCCAGGTCAAGGATGTAAAATAGACGTAAACATTCCCCAATTAAGAGACAATCATGATCCGAATTCTGTTAGTTGATGATCAAGGGATTATCCGCGAAGGTTTATCGAGTCTCCTGCAAGCTAAACCCGATTTAGAAGTCGTTGGAGAAGCAGAAAACGGTCAAATCGCCGTAGAATTAGCCTTAAAACTTCAGCCCGATATCGTGTTAATGGATGTGCGAATGCCTGTGATGGATGGAGTAGCCGCAACCCGAGCGCTGTCTCAACAACTCCCCCAAACAAAGGTGTTAGTTTTAACGACATTTGATGATGATGAATATATCACAAAAGCGATGCAAAATGGAGCAAAAGGCTATTTACTCAAAGATACTCCCTCCGAAGAACTCGCTCAAGCCATTCGTGCCGTTTATAAAGGGTATACCCAGTTTGGCCCTGGATTATTTGAAAAAATTATTGCTACAAATACAGGCAATTTTTCCCACACCTCCCCAACAGTTACCCCAGCCGAATTCAAACTTTTAACACCCAGAGAATTAGAAGTCTTACAATTAATTAGTCGAGGATATAGTAACCGAGAAATCGCTCAAACCCTTTATATTACCGAACGAACCGTGAAAAATCATGTTTCGAGTATTTTAAGCCGTTTAAATTTACGCGATCGCACCCAAGTCGCGTTACTCGCCGCAACACTTGATCCCCATTACTTTCAATAGATTTTACTGGATCGTTAATGATGAGTTACAACGGTTTTTCAGTCAATTGAGGTTGCTCACTGTTCTTGCTCTGTTATTTCTGATGTTAATACTTGTAACAAATATGAGAACATTTTGATCAAGTTTTCTTAGAATTAGAGTATCTCTTTATGATTTTGGAACAATCTGATAAATCAATCTTATCATTTTTCCCGAAAAGCCTCTCTATCAATCTTACATCGCAAACATTTAAGTATTTCCGATGAGCAGATTTCTTAAATTTGGCTCATATAACTATGGGATAGTGGTTTAAACTAAAACTCAATGCCATAATAGCTATTACCCCTCATCTAGAAGTCACATCCTGTTGAGGGGAGCATCTTTTTTTAGTATCATCAGGGAAACGACTTATGAAATTACAGAACGTTCAAGAATTAGCAAAACTCAACTTATCAGAGATAGCCGTTAAAACTCCAGATTGTTTAGCACATTCTACCCCCAATGTGCAACTAGAAGAGATCAATTCAGGCTTACCTCTACGAAATTATCCCGCTCACTTAAGAATCGTACAAGTTCAAAACATTGGAGAACAAATCAAAGTTTCTTTGATTAATGACAAAAACACAACCGAAAAAGCAGCCATTCGCCACATCTACGAAGCGAATTTTGATTGGAAGACCTGGCTGCAAAAAAGTCAAGAAAAAGCCAAAATTTCCCGACACCCTCTCATCGGATATCACTGTATTGATTATGTCACTCAACGAGAAAGCTATCTCGGAAAATCTTGGGAAGAAGCCTGTCAGCAACTGAGCCAAATCGCCCTCGACTAAACCCTTTTAAAAAAGATACAAAGCACAAAGAATAGCTCTTTGTGTCTTTGTGTCTTGGTGGTCTTTCTATTCTCCCGCTCCGGTGATTATTGCTCAGATATAGATTTCGTCGTGGCGATCGCCACAACCCCAGCAACCGCTATTTTATGTTCCCTAAATGCTGCAATTGCAGCTTTAACCGTTGCACCAGTGGTATAAATATCATCTACAATTAAAATAGAATGAGTCTGAGTCTGGCGTCGTAAATCTTTTCCCAAACAAAAGGCATCTTTTAAATTCTCTTGCCTTTGTTGAGCCGACAGTCCGAACTGAGCTTGTGTATCGCGTACCCGTTCTAAACCTTGGGACTTCAACGGTAAACCTGTCACCTGACAAAAACTACGGGCGAGAAGTTCAGCTTGATTAAATCCCCGTTTTTTTTGCTTTTCAGGAAACATCGGAATAGGAACCACTAGCAAGGGTTTATTTTGTACAGTGGGAGTCTTTAACCAAGCATCAGCCAACCAATAACCCAACGGTTGAGCAATTTCCGGATGATTGTTATATTTTAGAGTCACAATCGCCTGTTTCAACATCCCTTTGTACTGTCCCCAAATCAATACAGGAACGTCTCCCAAAAATTGACTTCCTCGAGAAAATTGACAACGCAAAATTTGTTTTTGACAATAGAGACACAGTTGCTTTTCCGCAGGGCGATCGCACAAAGGACAATCTGGCTTGAAAAAGAGATTGAGGATCGTTTTGATGAAATTTGCCATCATCGGTTCAACCAAAATATCAGGGTTGTAAAAATAGACCTTCAGAGTTAAGATCAACTCGTTTATAGAAGTGTCAAATAGGCTACTGATAGAGGATACCGGATAAGATCAGGATTAAAAAGAATCATAGAGGAAAGACGGTGGAAATTAAACAGGTGATCATCGCCCACAAAGCTAGAGATCCATTAAGTAAACAATGGGCTGAACAATTTGCAACCCATTTTGAGAAGCGAGGCTGTCGGGTATTGATGGGGCCGAGTGGCCCTCAAGATAATCCTTATCCGGTATTTTTAGCATCCGTGAGTCATCCGATAGACCTAGCCGTGGTTTTAGGTGGAGATGGCACCGCCTTAGCAGCAGCCCGTCATTTAGCCCCGGAAGGTATTCCCATTTTAGCGGCAAATGTCGGCGGACATTTAGGATTTTTAACCGAGTCTTTTGAGGATGTTCGCAATACCGATCAAGTCGTTGATCGGATGTTTGAAGATCGCTACGCCATGCAACAACGAATGATGGTTCAGGCAGCCGTATTTGAAGGTAATCGTACTAATCTTACCCCCGTTAGCGATCGCTATCTTGCCCTGAATGAAATGTGTATTAAACCTGCTTCCCCCTATCGAATGCCCACTTCTATTTTAGAGATGGAAGTCGATGGTGAAGTCGTCGATCAGTATCAAGGTGATGGTTTAATTGTCTCTACACCTACGGGTTCCACCTGTTACAACGCTTCGGCAAATGGCCCGATTATGCACCCTGGAATGGAAGCCATCACCGTCGCCCCCATTTGTCCATTAAGTTTATCGAGTCGTCCCATTGTTTTACCTTCGGGATCAGTAGTCAGTGTGTGGCCTTTAGCTGACCCAGAACATGAAACCAAACTCTGGACAGATGGAGTATTAGCCACTTCCGTCAGACCCGGACAACGGGTAGATGTACGAATGGCAAATTGTCAAACTCGGTTTATTATTCTGCGAGAAAACTACTCGTTTTACCAAACATTACAGGAAAAATTGCAGTGGGCAGGTGCAAGAATTCGTTATATTAACGACCATCGTAATTAACCGTTAAATCCTGTTAACTAACTTGGGTTCCCAAAAACTCCTCAATGTTGGGATGATGATCATACTGTTGGCGATCGCCGCTCATCAACAGGCCGAGTCCGGTCAAGCTGTGGGGAAAGTGGTCGTTACTTGGTAAATTCTGCTGAACCTGCAAAAAATCCCTCTTGACAATTATCTACCAACCAGTAGATAATGATAGCATGAAAGGAAAAACCGCTCAACAAATCTTAGACGTTGCTCAAGATCTCGTGCAGAAGCGAGGCTACAATGCCTTTAGTTACGCCGATATTTCCGAGCAAGTGGGAATTCGCAAAGCCAGCATTCATTATCATTTTCCCTCGAAAGATGATTTGGTTCGAGAACTGGTGAAATATTACCGAGAACGCTTTCGGAGGATACGCCAGCAAATCGAACAAAAAAATGATTCCCCCGAACAACAATTGATGCAGTTTGCTCTCCTGTATCGAGACAGTTTACAACAGGATCAGTTATGTTTGTGTGGAATGTTAACGGCTGACTGGGCGGTTTTACCGGAAACAGTTCGAGATGAGATTAAAGGCTTTTTCTCGGATAATCAAACTTGGTTAGCAGGGGTGTTAAAAAAAGGCTGTCAGGCGGGTGTTTTACGGTGTCAATCCTCCGATGAAGCCGAAGCTAAACGCATTCTCGCAACCTGTCAAGGCGCACAGCTTTTTTCTCGTCTAGCGGATGACAAAATTTCGGCGTTTGATCAGATGATTCAACCGCTTT
Source organism: Limnoraphis robusta BA-68 BA1 (assembly GCF_034932365.1). NCBI lineage: Bacteria > Bacillati > Cyanobacteriota > Cyanophyceae > Oscillatoriales > Sirenicapillariaceae > Limnoraphis > Limnoraphis robusta. The sequence continues at coordinate 119,830 of NZ_JAYGHR010000007.1, forward strand.
TTACAGAATTACTGTGCAAGTCTTAATTTTTTAAACATATAACTACCTACTAATAGGTTTTTAACATTTTACTCCTTCATTTCAATAAAAGGAAACAAAATGTTTCGTTTGGTTAAGAATAGTTAACAACTTTGACAACTGTTTAGGAGTGAATGAATTTTCAATTTTAGGCTTTTTTTGAGTTATGGATGTCCGTTTAGTTTTATAATCTTTAGAAATAGGATTGATCAGACTAAACCTGACCGACGGACTCAATGAAAATGCTGTTGTCATTCACTTCTGTCAAAGAAAAATCACACAGCCTACAACCCATTGAAAGATAAAAGGAAGGTGACAATGATTAAACTCTACGGTCACGAAATGTCTGGCAATACTCATAAAGTGCGTTTGTTTTTGTCTCTATTGCATCTTGAATATGAATATATTCAGCTTGATTTAATGAAGGGAGAACATAAACAACCGGAGTTTCTAAAGATTAATCCTTTTGGTCAAGTTCCGGTCTTAATTGATGGTGAAACCGTATTTCAAGATGCTCAAGCCATTTTAGTTTATTTAGCGCGTCAATATGGCGGTGAAGATTGGTTCCCAACGGATGCAGAATCAATGAGTCGGGTCGTTCGTTGGCTGTCAACAACTGCGGGAGAAATTCGTCAAGGCCCAGAAAATGCTCGGTTATATTATGTGTTTGGTGCAACTTCGATTAATATTGAACGAGCCACTCAAAAATCTCATTTCATTCTCAACCTTTTAAACGACCATTTGAGTGAACGAACTTGGTTAGAGTTTGAACGTCCAACGATTGCTGATATTGGGGCATTTCCTTACGTTGCGTTGGCTCGTGATGGTCACATAGAGTTAGACCAATATCCTCACGTATTACGTTGGATTGAACAAGTGAAAAAACAGCCTGGATTTTTAGGAATGCCAGGTATTGAAGCTCTAACTTCAGTTTAACTGTCACCCGAAATCACCTAACTTTATCTTAACTTATTCAAGGAGTATATCATGTTTTGGATGAATGTCATCAAAAAGTATTTTCTAGGTTTAGATTATGACTCCGAAAAGAGGGATGATGCGCTGCAATTTACGGTCATGGGTTGGGGAGGAGAACAAGAAGTTTTACCAACAGAATGCTTGAATAGTTCAACGACATTAATTAAGCATTAATCCTCTATTCAATCAGGGAGAAAACCATGCCTCGTAAATTTGCAGAGATTGCGTTTACCCCGGCAGTAAAAGCCATTCAAGAACGCTACGGTTCTCGAGAAATGTATAACCGAATGGAAGAAAGCGGCCCTGAAAATGACACGTTAATTCCCCGATTAGTTGAGTTTATTCAAGCCCGTGATAGCTTTTACATGGGGACAGTGAATGAAAATGGCTGGCCTTATATTCAGTTTCGGGGTGGGCCGATCGGGTTCCTGAAAATTTTGGATGAGAAAACGTTAGGATTTGCAGATTTTGAAGGAAATTGTCAATATTTTAGTCTAGGAAATTTATCAGTCAATGATCGCGTTTTTCTGTTTTTAATGGATTATACCAATCGCCGTCGCTTAAAAATTTGGGGACGCGCAACAGTTGAATATAATAATCCCAATTTGCTTGAACAATTGCGTGTACCTGGATATGAAGCCTCTTGCGAACGAGCCATTTTAATTCATGTTGAAGCTTGGGATTGGAATTGTCCTCAACATATTCCGATTAAATATTCAGAGGCGCAAGTCACTGAAATGATCGCGCCTTTACAAACCCGTATTCAAGAATTAGAAGCTCAATTAGCATCAATACAAACCCCCAATAGCTAATTGATTTCAGGTGTCAAGAGACAGTGACCAGCTTTTACAGTTTACTGTTACCAGTTTACTGTTACCAGTTTTTACAGTTATTACTGGTCACTGGTCACTGGTCACTGGTCACTGGTTACTGGTCACTGGTCACTGGTCACTGGTCACTGTTCACTGGTCACTGGTCACTGGTCACTGTTCACTGGTCACTGTTCACTGGTCACTGGTTACTGGTCACTGGTCACTGTTCACTGGTCACTGGTCACTGTTCACTGGTCACTGGTCACTGTTCACTGGTCACTGTTCACTGGTCACTGGTTACTGGTCACTGGTCACTGTTCACTGGTCACTGGTCACTGGTCACTGGTTACTGGTCACTTGTACGGGTAATTCAGGAATTACTCCTACAAAACTTTTAACTGAAAAGACTTCTCCCAAGCCAAGCCGAAGATCAATCAACGAACCTAGCATGGGAGTCAATCAAAGCGCACAATCTCTTGTGAACCCCGATAATTGAGTTTAGGCTACGCTTTCGTCCGACTCTTCAGCCACCATCTCTTTAAACGCTTTCCCTGCGGAAAAAGCAGGAACCGTCGTTTCTGGAATGGTCATCGGCTGTCCGGTACTCGGGTTACGACCTTCACGCGCCTTGCGATGTCTTGCCTCGAATGAACCAAACCCAACTAGCGTTACCTTGTCACCCTTTGCAACTGCGTCCATAATGGATTCACAGATGGCTGAGATAATCGCGTCTGCTTGTTTTTTGGTTACTCCTGCTTTAAATGCAGTTTCTTGGACAAGCTGTTCTTTGTTCATGCTAATGTACCTCCTGAAGCTATTTCAGCCTGTGTTCTCAAACTTTAGAACTGATGGCTGTTCTAGCATAAACTGCTTTGTAATAGGCAAGTTTATCGTATCTTTTCACAGTTAGTGATGAAATTTCGATCCAAAATAGTCTTGATTGGCTTCGTCTAACCCTCTTGATCTCCAAAAAATTTTTGAGATGAAACGACTGTAAAGCCTGATTAGTCATAGGTTTGAGCCGCAAAGCCCAACGGCAAAAACGACGGGTGACTCGGTGATCGAGGTTTTTGAGCGGATAAGTAGATCTGCGGACAAATATCACTACAATAGATGGCGATCGCTCTTTGGAAAAATTTAAGGCTACAGAGCGGATGTACGAGTTTCTTTACCAGGATTATCCAACTTGCAGACGGAAAGTCTAGATTTATTCATCCCCCCCAATCGATTTCGCCTGATAAAAACGACAATCTTGACAAGGCCCAGATGGATTCACCGCACACCGAATATAAGATGAACGTGCATTATACTGGCAAGTAATATCACCAATTAAATAGCCCACTCCCTCTACATATTCTGCATCAGGCGGTAAGTTAGGTCGCCGCCAATGAGTCACGGCTACACCAGTTCCCCTCGTTGAAAGCTGACCCATTACACGGGTTTCAATTCGTCGTCGAAACCACCAATAAATAAATGCGGGACTAATTCCAAGTGTGAGAATCAATAGAGGGATAAACACGACACAATCTCATCAAAAATTAGGGATTAGAGATAGATTGGGGATGATGGGTTGAATTCTGAAGGCTTAAAAAATAACCTACTAGATACAGAGATCCACACAAGACCACTAAATTTTCAGATTCAGCGATCGCTGCGTCTAAAGCGGGAACCAAATCCGGATAAACTTCAGAGGCTTTTAAATTCGGACAAATACTGCGACTTAAAGCCGCTAATTCTTCCGGTTCAGCACTACTATGTTCGGGAACTGGAACTAAATACAGCCGATCTCCTGGACGCAACAAAGCCTCAAAGATATCTGCATGATCTTTAGTAGACAACATTCCCATCACCCAAGTGATCGGTTTTGGGACATCATCCCCAAATTGACCGTTTATACTATCAATATACTGACGCAAAACTAGAGCAGCCGCCGGATTGTGAGCGCCATCTACTAACAGTCTGCGATCGCCCCAAGTTGTCCATTGTAAGCGTCCTAACCAGCGAGTTTTTGCCATTCCCTCTCTAATGGCTTGAGGCGAAATCTGCCAGCCTTGTTGTTGGAGTAATTTTATAGTAGCGATCGCGATCGCTGAATTGAGTAATTGAACCTGTCCCAACAACGGTAAAGGATATTCAATGTCTTGAGAGATAGCCGTTGTCAACCCATCCGGTGTTTTCTCTGTCTGGGGAACAGCCGCTTCTACCCAAACTGTCGGACAGTTTAACTGCTGAATACGTTGTTCAACAACGGTTTTGGCTTCCGGGGGAAGTTGGCCAATCACCGCCGCACAACCGGGTTTGAGAATCCCTGCTTTTTCCCTAGCGATGTCAGCGAGAGTCGGGCCTAAACGTTGCCAATGTTCGCGACTAATCGAAACAATAGCAGTGACTAATGGGCGATCGCAAACATTCGTCGCATCCAGTCGTCCGCCTAACCCCACTTCAATGACTGCAATATCAACCTGTTGTTGGGCAAAATACAGCCATGCGGCGGCGGTAATCACCTCAAACTGAGTCGGTGAAGGTTCGTTTGGGTCAATCGCCGCAACGACATCTAAAAGCACTCGTTCGAGATCCGGTGTAGAAATCGGCTGTTCATTAATGCAAATTCGTTCAGTCCAGTCTACCAAATGAGGGGAAATGTAGCGTCCCACTCGATAGCCCGCTTGGGTTAGAATCGCCGAGAGATAAGCACAAACAGAACCTTTGCCATTCGTGCCAGCGACATGAATAATCGGGACTCGCTGATGGGGGTTATCTAAACAGATCAGCAACTTTTGAATCCGTTCTAAACCGAGATCAACCCCAAAGCGTTGAAAGCGTTGTAAAATCAGGTCTACATTCACGATAAATGATCAGTAACTCAGGGTGAGAAAGGAGCAATCCCAGGCATCTACGCCCCAGAACGGGGAAAATGGGTTAATTCTCCTCAACGGGCGCAGAAGTGTCTTCAGCCTCAACAGAGAGCTTTTCTAAGAGCGATGCCAATGAAGCTCGGGGAATATAGGGCCAGCCTCCATGAGACTCAATCTCTTTTAACAAAGCATAGAGTGCCTGACGGTTATCAGGCAAAGCTTCTCGAAAGCAACCCTCGCGAATTTCCCGATGCAGACGTTCTAAAGTTCGCAGCACTGCCAACAGTGCCATTGTATCCCCTTCAGCCTCCTGGCTAATAGAGTGAATCGTCTGGCTGATCGATTGCAATTGAGACTGAAAGGGTTCTAATTCCAAGTTAATGTTATTGTCTCTCATAGCTGCTGCTTACTTTTTTATTTCTCAATTCTCGGGTTTGTGATTAGGATCTGGCAAGCCTGAACAAGTTTGCCCGTCCTTTTCCGCTTGTCTGAAGTCCTAAGCAAATAGACCTAAGTAGTTTAGCTTAGGTTTCTAGGAATTCATACTTTAGCCAACAAAAAAAGTCACAAGCCATGTACAATTCTGTATTGGGCGATCATTAAAAGTCCCGATTGCACAAGAGATACAGTCTGTGATCAGATTCCCAATTGTACGGGATCGGCATCGTAAAAAGCAGACCACGCGAAGTGTTTGATTGGTGATCTCTGAAGTTGATGGCAACGGCGACAGGTCACTCAAAATATGTTACATATCGATTTGGGATATTGAGGTTAAAAATGAGATATCGTGCTTTAGTTGCTACACTTTTAGCTTTTTGCTTGAGTGTATTAACCGCTTGTTCATCAGGGCCAGAAACAAAAAGTCCAGAGTTACTGACCTATGATGACATCAGAAACACAGGTTTAGCCGTTAACTGTCCAAGTTTACCGGAAACTGCTCGCGGTTCGATAGCACTGGATTCCAACAAATCCTATGAAATTTCTGGTATGTGTTTGCAACCGACCAGTTATTTTGTCAAAGAAGAACCCACCAGCAAACGCAAAGAAGCGGAGTTTGTTCCGGGTAGATTGTTAACTCGGTTTACTTATAGTCTAGATCAGGTGGGTGGCCCATTAAAGTTTGATAAAAACGGCGCTCTCACCTTTGAAGAAAAATACGGTATTGATTTCCAACCGATTACCGTTCAGCTTCCCGGCGGCGAACAAGTTCCTTTCTTGTTCACGATTAAAGGATTAGTGGCTCAAAGTCAACCCAGTGTCTCGAGTATTAACACCTCTACAGATTTTGAAGGGGTGTTTGATGTTCCTTCCTATCGGGGTTCGACTTTCCTCGATCCCAAGGGTAGAGGTTTAGCAACCGGTTATGATAATGCTGTGGCTTTACCCGCAACCGCAGATGGCGAAAATTTCGCTGAAGCAAATATTAAGCTTGCTGATACCTTAGTTGAGGCCGGTAAGATTTCTCTGCAAGTTTCTAAAGTTGATGGAGACACAGGCGAAATTGCCGGAATTTTTGAAAGCGAACAACCTTCGGATTCAGATTTAGGGGCAAAAGAAGCTGTTGAAGTTAAGGTTCGAGGTTTGTTCTATGCTCGTATAGAACCTAGCAAGTCATAGTCGTAGATTATTTTTTGTAACTGCGGTTGGTCAGCTTATTTTTTCCCGACTGATCCAGTCTTCTATTCAATCTGTAGACGAATCACGCTCAAGCTTTGGAGGGACGACAAGTTGTCCCTCTTTTTTGTTGCAGTCACTCATCCTTTATCGCTCATGGGATCGGATTTCATCTTTTTGAGTTTAATAAACTTTAGTAAAATTTTGACTTTTATACTCTACTTTAACGTTAATTTTATGACTAAAATTCGGGATTTTTAGCGTGTAACCTCCGGCTTTTGTCCGGTTGATAACCAAGGGTTAACTCTTGTCAGCTAGGCAGTTTTAGTTTATACTTGGCATTGGAGCAATCGATTAGATCTCCACTTTTACAACAGTTGTAAATCACCAGTGTTATACCTACGTAAATTTATGGATGTTTTCTAATCTTTAGAAATTCATCTCCGTAAATTTACGGATTACAAAAAAAAGAATAGAAACACACATCAGTCTAAATGACAGACTGAGATTACTGGAAAAATCCACCAGAAGCTTGCTCTACCTAAAACAGAGGACGTTACTATGTTAGCCAAAGCCACCAACACCATCAAGTGCGAAACTCTAGAATTACTGCGTGAGTATCAGTGTTCTCACTCCAAAGAACTCCGTAATCAGCTTGTACAGCTTAATATCGGACTCGTTCGCAAAGAAGTTCACCACTGGATAAACCAATGCACCGAAAACTATGATGACTTGTTGCAAGTCGGCTGTATTGGACTGATTCGGGCGATTGAACGGTTTGATTTGTCCAAAGGTCATGCCTTTAGTTCCTTTGCCATTCCGTATATTCGCGGAGAAATCCAGCATTACCTCAGAGATAAGAGTCTACCGCTTCGAGTTCCCCGACATTGGTTGATTCTCCAGCGTCAGGGAATGAAACTGACTCAAGAACTACAGGTGAAACTCAAGCGACAGCCCACCGATGCAGAAATTGCCGAAGGCTTGGGAATTACCGAAACCGAATGGAGTCAAGTTAAACTCGCAGGCTGTAATCGTTCTCTATTAAGTTTAGATGCTCCCGTCCAAGATGAAGACGAAGGCACCACTTGCCTGGGAGAATTGGTTCCTGATAGCCGTTATCGCAGCTTTCAACTCGCTCAAGAAGATCAAATTCGCCTACAACAAGCCTTAGCCAAATTAGAAGAAGGCACTCGGAAAGTTCTAGAATTTGTCTTCCTCTACGATTTAACTCAAAAGGAAACTGCCGAACGTTTGGGTATTAGTGCTGTTACCGTTTCTCGCCGTGTTAAGAAAGGCCTCAATTTACTTCAGCGAATCATGGTAGGTTCCGAAGACGAATAGTAGTAGGGTGCGTCAGATAGTTAACGTTAGGGTTTAACCGATAAATGAGTTTCTGATGCACCTAACCCTCTACAATTTTCCCCGTAGGGTGCATCAGATAGTTAACGTTAGGGTTCAACCCCCTAAATTTGTTACTTTAAAATTAGAGCAAATTTACAGAACTAAACAAGATTGAGCGAACTTGGCTCGGGCTTGAACAGCTAATGTTTCGTCAGAATTGATCATTTCTTCGAGACGATGTATAATCTGATCAAAATATTCAGACTGTCGAGTTTTCATCTCATTTGCTAATCCCTCTAACCCCACAATCGCTGCATATCGCACAATCCATTCTGGATCTTGGGAAGCTTGTAATAACGTATTAATCGCTTGAATTTGAGCTTCAGGAACCTCTTGGGCGTTCATTTGTTGCCAATGAATATTTCCTAAACCTCTCGCCGCAGCCCGACGCACACTCAACGCAAAATCACCGCCTGCGGCTTCTAATAATACGTTTAAACCCCGAGGATCACCAATAGAAGATAAAGCCCGAATTGCCCAAGCTCTCGCTCCATAATTGTAACCATCTAACTGTTCAAGTAAGGGTTGAACGGAGGGTTCTCCGATCGCAATTAACCCATCAACTGCTGCAACAGCCGCCCCCGGATTATTGTAACCGAGAACCGTAATTAAAGAGGGAATCGCTTCAGGAGAGTGAGTTTCTGCTAACATTTTTACAGCTTCTAACAGGCTTTCAGCAGAATCTGCCTGTTCAACGGCATGAATAAGTTCTGAAGGGGTCATTTTCGCTAGTTGGCGCTCAGAAGTTAATATTTTGATTGATATAACAGTTTAAGGAATGCTTAGAACATAGACGAATTCAATTGTACTGTTCCCAGATCGGTTGTGAAGAAGTGAAGAAGGGCGGGTTAATAGAAGTTAATTCTGGGAATACAGAGATTTAGGGGGAACCCGCCCCGGACTCCGAATAAGTCAGAAGTCATAAGTCATAAGTCATAAGTTTAAAATTGCATGATTGCATGATTGCCTGTTGCCTGTTGCCTCTCTTACAAACTTTGCTAAGATTGCGAACTTCCTCCTTGATGGAAACCACCAAGACCGGAGTTCGCGCTCTCGCCGGAAACCGCGCCCGTCGCAAGGCAAGCGCTGTTGCCTGTTCCCTGTTCCCTTCTATAATAAAGAATCCATTAAATTCATCACTTCAATCGCTTCTTCTGAGAGAGACATCGAATCGGTTTGTTTAAGATGATGTTCTAAAATCCCTTGTAAGGCAATTAATTTTAAACTATTTTCAGCAAGCGTTTCAGCAATCGCTTTTGCTGCTTTCATATACCCAATTGCTCCGAGATCCATTAATACCGTTCGTCTGAGTTGTAACTCATTACTTTGTAGGACTTGGGTTAAACGTTCTCCGTAAGTATTGTCTCCGGTTAATTGATAGAGCGATCGCAACGCCGCACAGCGAACCCGCGCCACTGGATGTTCTGTAAAAGGCTGAATTTGAGAAGTCGCTTCCGTTGCGCCCATTGTCCCCAACGCCTCGATCACCCCATCATAGGGTTGTACAAGATGAGGTTTTCCCGGCACTTGTTGAGCTGCTTCTACCCCACCCTCGAGCAATTTTACCAAAGCCGGAATGCTACTGCTATCCCCCAACATCTCTAACGCTTGGGCTGCGGCTTCTCGGACATAATAATCAGAGCATTCTAGACATTGAATTAACCCCCCCACAGCCCGTCTGTCGCCGAGTTTTCCTAAAGCTCTAGCCGCATTGCGACGCAGGGGATAACCCCCGTCTTCGGTGCGATCAGACTTATCTTCTAAAGCCACTAACAAAGCATCAACCGCCGCAGGTTCACAGACGCGAAATCGTCCCAGCCACCAAGCCGCATAGTAACGGCGACCCAATTCTTCGTGCTGAAGATTTGCGATCGCCTGTTCAACAGTCAAAGTCTCTGGAGGTTGACTAAAATTGTTAAGCTGTTCTGAAACCGTCATGAAATTTTACTCTTGCGTTTTGGGATTAGTCAGAAGCTTCTGAGCTAGGCTATTCTTCCCCTGCCCCAGTTTGATTAACAGCAGTCGCTTGCATTTTCGCTTCACTGCTGCCATCAATCGTTAGGGGTTCAATACTGATAATTTTACCTCCCATGCGATTGATACGCTTCATTTGTTCGCTCATCCGGTTATAGGGAACCGTAATATAAGTTTTGCGAGTGCTGCGGATGCGATAGCTGATAGTATCAGGATCTACATTTTGACCCATTGCTTCAACTTCAATCCGGTACATCCGGCTACCGTTATCGCTCAGGGCTGTTCTACCTGTTGACGTACTTTGACCAAACATACTTGCTCAATGACTCCCTTTGTCTGTAGATACTTATTCATTCAAAAAATTGATGGCAAGCTTGATTACTCAATTGCTTACCACCTCATTTCTATTGGAATATTTTAGGTTTCACGAACGCTGACAATCTTGGCACCACTGCGAAGAATTTGCTGCATCCGAGAAGATAGCTCTTCGTAGGGAACTAAATAAGCCTTGTTCGAGCGACGAACGTTACTATCGGTTAAAGAAGAACCAATGCGGTTGGTAACTTCTACCCGATAAACCCGTTGTTGACGATTTCCCAGTCCACCAAAAGACTTTTGGGGCGCATCTATTTTAGATTTCGCCGAAATTCCTAAGGATTGAGGAATGGTGCTAGCTTGATTACGAGCGACGTCTTTAAAAACGTGACCATTCTTGCTACCCACTTGACCGCGATCATTGTTAGCATAACCGCGATACAGTTGGAACATCCGGGTAAAGCCTACCGTTCTCGATCCGGGTAAAACTTGGAAGCCGACGTAGTAAGGAACGATATTGTCGCCGAATTTGTTTTCGTACTCTTCGCTCTCGAAGTAAGAGTTGATTTCAGCATCGTAGCCCTTATCTTCCACCAGACGAGTATGGAACGCGAGTTCTTGCTCATCGTGAGGAGGACGACCTAACAGATGTTTGAAGTTCAGCTCAACAAAACGTTGATTGTTATTGGGATAGAAAAATTTCTTCTTGTATAACTCAGAAAGAGCAACGGCACGAACAAAATCACGAACCGTTAAATTGCCTTGTCTGAGTAAGGATTCGGCTGAAGTTAAACGTTCAGCTTTCATCACATACTCGTTACCGAGTACCTGTCTGTAGGTGGCACGAAAGATCGCTTGTAGATCGCTTTCTGTCCAGTCTGGACGCAGTTCTACTTTGGTGCCATCGAACGCATCTAAGCCTAGTCGTCCCGCAGCCTGTAAATTGGCGGGTACTAATAATGTTGTCATAGCTACCTCATTGACACAACAGATCTCATCTAGCCTTCAATTAATCTTTGTTAGAGAAAAATTCGGGGAAAAACTTGTAACTCATCACATTCTTTGAAATGATTTTGCTTTGGCCGATATCAGCCCAAAAGATTTGAAAAGTTACCGATTTTTGATCCACCTCTCTATCAAATAAAGATGCCTGGAGCGTTAAATAACTGCTAACTCAATGAACTGATTCAGCTAACAGCTATCTATCGTTCCAGGCAACAAACCGCTGACTAGCTCAGAGCGTTGATGGCGTAGTCGAGGTAGGAGTTGGCTTCAACAGCAGGATCGCCGCTTAAACCATGATTAGCTTTGATGTACTTGAGAGCTTCGATGTACCAGCTCGGAGATAATTCAAAAGTCCGGTTGATTTCATCGATACCTGCAATCAGGTACTCATCCATAGGGCCAGTACCGCCTGCGATTAAGCAGTAGGTAACCATACGGAGGTAGTAACCGATGTCACGAGCGCACTTGTCTTTACCGCGTTGGTCAGCTGCATAGTTCGGCCCTTGCATTTGAGTGGTGTAGGGGAACTTGGAATATACAGCTTGAGCTGCACCGTTGATCAAGCCATCAGCTTTGGAGGTCAGAGCTTTAGCAGCTTCTAAACCTGCTTTAGCTTGGCGGAAACGTCCAAAAGCAACTTGGATTTCAGTGCTGCTCAGGAAACGACCTTGAGAATCGGCGGTGGTAACAGCTTCGGTCAGAGGAGTTTTCATGCTTCTATGATCTTCGAGTTAGGTTTACAGAGTTGAGAATTAGTGAGAGCCATACAAATGCGACTAGAGCGCAGTTGGTCAGAATCGGTTCTAAAGGCAGAAATTAGCCAACTGCTGCCGCAGCACGATCAAAGTAGCTAGCGATTTCAGATTGCAGAGCGTTGCAATCGCCAGAAGTGATGCCGCTGGGGTCCATAACGATTGCTAATGCAGCGTCTTTCATTTTTTGAACGCCAGTTGCAACGGAAGCACCAGGAGTACCCAGAGCTGAGTAGGTTTCACGCAGACCGTTCAGGCAACGATCATCGAGAACGCTGGGATCACCTGCAAATACTGCATAGGTAACGTAGCGCAGGATAATTTCCATATCGCGTAAGCAAGCAGCCATGCGACGGCTAGTGTAAGCGTTTCCGCCCGGGTTGATTAACTGGGGTTGTTCTGCAAACAAAGAGCGAGCAGCATTAGCAACAATGCTAGAAGCGTTGCTGGTGATGCGGTTAACTGAATCAAGACGCTTGTTGCTTTCTGCAACCATTTGGCTCAGGGCATCAATTTGAGAAGTGCTCAGCATTTCGCCACGTGCGTCTGCTTGAGATACTACCTTAGTGAAGGCGTCAAACATGGATTAAATCTCCTACTCGATGGGTTTGAGTTTGCTTTCGGTTCTCAATCTGAGATTTCCAAATCTTTGCCAACTTTATAGTCGTTGGATAAAGATTGGGGACAACTACCAGTTATGGTACTGGAGTGTCTTAATCCTCAGAGGTTTGGTCTCGGTGTCCAGTTTCCTGAACTACACAATCTTCACCTTGAAGAATCTTAGAAAATTTTACACGGTTTATGAGAGAAATTTAAACTTTCTTAATGAACAGACTTTTTGATTAATCTTTGTCTGTTATCATTCTCCCTCAGCTATCAGTTATACAATGCAGTTGGGGTTTGTTGCGTTAAAAATTATTAACGACACCTGGGGCTTTTGTTAAAAAATGTTAAGATTTTTATTGATCGAGCGTAAAACCCCGTCCCAAGAGTGGGCGGCGATGTAAGCGAGCCAGAGTCTCTGGTACAATACCAATACCTATCACCAGACTAGACATTTCCTGACTGCAACTTGGTATGTTGGAGAACAGGAAAAAGTGGTTTGTCCGTGACGATAGAAGTGCTCAAAGACCAGCCCCGATGACTGTGAGGGATGCCCCAGGAGTGGGAAGAACAGAAACTTCTTCTCTCTACTGCTAGTCAGACGGAGAGACAGGGTACTGTCAATTACCCCTATGCGACAGATCCGAAGTGGTCTAGTTGCAAGCCACATCCCCTTGTGGGTGGGGCATTTGACTCAAGATTCACCAATCCTGTTAATTGCAGCTTAGATTTAAGCTTGAACAATTATTCAACTTTAGGACAATTGGACACCTGACTTTTTTGTTTCTCTTTTTCCCTTGAGGCTAACCCGGAGACTTTCTAAAGGGTTTGGGTAAACAGGTGGGTGTACCAATTGTCAACAAAACCCCTATTTCTATTAATAGGAGTTGAGACTACAGCTTGAAAAATAAGTGAATCTCAATCAGAGTAGACCTTTTCTAGAAGCGGGTTTTCACTCATCGCCTCACCTCTTATAGTTCATCAGTGAACTACCCACGGCATAGCTTCGCTTTCTGACGTAGGCTTCCAGTTTCTTGAACAGTCTAGGTCGAAGCATCAACAGATTGTTCATTGATCGGAAGTTGCCCTACAGAAGATTTACGCCCTCTGACTGGTCTTCGTTCTCTCGGATGCAAGCTCCGAGAGCTGCGAAGACTTCGTCTTACACCTCCTCCACTGGCAGTCGCCCCCGTCCCAGAGGCTTCGGGGCTGTCTGCGTGGGTCTCCCGCACAGTTTATACGCCCCGCGATGACTCGTAATCCCTCGTCTCGAATATTGATCGCGGCGTTAATATCACGATCATGTTGGGCGTGACAATTATTGCATTCCCATTGACGAATATCAAGCGGCAAACTTTCTACAACATTCAGACAAACATTACAAGTCTTTGAGGATGGGAAAAACCGATAGATCTCCAGAAAAGTCTTTCCATCCCGTTTAGCTTTGTAGTCAACAAAGTTTAAGAACATTCCCCAACCACAATCGCTTATTGCTTTGGCTAAATTATGGTTGCGTACCATGCCCTTTACGTTGAGATTTTCAGCAATTATCACTTGGTTCTCGTTGACAATTTTGCGAGACAATTTATGCAAAAAATCTTGCCTTGCGTTGCTGACTTTCTCGTGCGCTCTTGCTACTAACCTACGTGCTTTATTCCTAGAGTTAGACGCTTTTTGCTTGCGGGATAACTTCTGTTGTTTCCGTTTTAAGTTGTGTGAGTGTTTTTTGAAGTGACGAGGGTTATCATATTTAGACCCCTCACTTGTAATTAGGAAGTGAGTCAATCCCAAGTCTAACCCTATAGCTTTACCCTGAGCAGAAATCTGGGGTTCAACATCCTCATTCTCAAACACAATAGAAGCATAATACTTCTCGGTTTGAGTCTTAGTTATTGTAACTGTTTTAATGTTCCCGTCAAAGGTTCTGTGAATATTTGCTTTAATCTTGCCAATCACAGGGAAACTCAAATAGTTTTCAATAATCTTGACGTTTTGGGGATATTGAATTGACTGCTTACTATGCTTACTCTTGAACCGGGGAAATTTACCTCGACCTTCAAAGAAGTTGACAAAAGCCCTGGAAAGATTCAATACAGACTGCTGTAAGCACTGTGAATAAGTTTCTTTCAACCAGACTGTTTCTTCTTTCTTCTTAAGAATTGGTAGTTGCTTTTTTAGCTGCATTCCTGAGATACCCTTGCCTGTTTCTTTGTAGGCTTGGTTGTTTAGCTCTAGACAGTAATTCCATACCCAGCGTACAGAGCCAAACGCTTTTGCAAGGGCTTGTTTCTGGTCATCCGTTGGATATAGTCTGACTTTTGCTACGTTTCTCATTGAGCAACTTAGAGCGAATGTACTTGATTATAACGGAATTGCCGAGAAATTAGAGATCTTGTCGGCGATTCATCTCACACTGACACTTCGTTTTCAGGTGTGTGGCTTCTCGCCGCAGAAGCTAAATCTAACCGTGATAAAGCACTGTTTGCCGACTCCTGCACATAGACATCCACAGATTGATCATGAGCAAAGGTTGTAAGCACTTCTTGACACCGTGGATCACCCAGAGAAGCAAGAGCATTAACAATTGCAACTTGCACAGCAACATTATCAGTTGTTTTTAGGGAGTCTACCAAAATCTCAAAAGCATCTGGCCCAACCTCACCTAATGCCATCACAGCAGCAATATGAACAACCGGGTTAGCGTCATTAATTGCAGCTTTTAATCCCTGTAAACCCGCTTCGGGAAAAGGTAAGTCAGGATAATTCACGGCCACCTGAGCCAAAGCCTTAGCCGCACTCCCTCGCACGGTGACATTGTTACTTTGCAGTAAAGCTTCAACAAGGGCCTGTACTGCATCTGTACCAATCGCTCCTAACAACTTAACAGCCGCTCGACGATAAACGACATCTTCGTTATCTAATATGTTGATTAAACGGGGAATCGTATTTTCATCTTGAGATTCAAAAATTTCAGCCATTGCCCGTTCTCGCAGATGAGGATTGGGGTGTTTGAGTTGTTCAAATTGGGAGTCAGTCGTCATGGTTTGATTTTAGAGGTTGGAGTTGAAAACGGCTCGGGCTTGAATGAGGGGGTCTGGATCATCGGCTAAAACCGGGTGAGAACTAACGTCACCCAGTTTTTCTAAAGCCATTAAAGCCGCATACTTGAGATCCCAAATTTTCGTTTCTAAACAGGCTTTTAAGGCAGGAATTGCACGCTGATCTCCCAATTCACCCAGAGCGATCGCGGCGGCGGCTCTAGATTTTTGGAACTGAGGTTGGGGATGCTCTAAGGTTTCTATTAATAAATCATAAGCAGGAGCGTGTTTCAACCAGCCAAACAACTTCATTACATGAAAGTGAGCGCCATAGTCACTATAGGCTTCCTCAGCATAAGTTGTAAATAGGGCAGCCGGAGCCGCTTCTGAATAAGCGTCCAGAATGGTTTGAGTCGCCAGATAACATTTGCCAAAGTCCGTTTCATACAATCCCCGGATCAGAGCAGGTAAATCAGGCCGTTGATCATAACGATGAACTAAATCTAAATCCTGGGGATGATCATACAGAGTTTGATCTAAATAGGGTTGAACCGTTTCAAAAGTAATTGCCCCTGCCTCTATTCCCGCTTGTGCTAAAGTCCGAATTCCCCGCAGCCGAAACACAAGGGAAACTGGACAGCGAGCTATCTTGGGAATGGCATCATAGTAGCGAGCGTTAATTAAATCTTGGATGGATAATCGCCGTGCTAATACGTTCGGATGCTGTAACATTGCCACCACTTTCTGCATTTGGGATGTCTCCCCCGTAAAGCGGCAAATTGCGGTGATGGCAGCACTCGCTGTAGGGGGATCAGCATCTTCAACAAATTGGCGAATACGTTCTACAGCCGGCTGATAATTCAACTGCATTAATGTATGAATGATCACACGGTAAGTCTGGTTGGGCTTATCGAGGAGTTGGGCTACATCTTCTAAAATATTGGGGTCAGTTGTACCAATTTCCCCAATGGACCAAACGGCATTTTCGACGGTATAACAATCCTCATCACTTAAGCAGGTGCGAATCAGAGGCAAAGCTTGAGCGGCTTTCAACCGCCCTAAGGTTTCGATGGACTTGCGGCGGACAATTCGGTTCTCCATCCGAGGATCAGTTTGCTGAACAGCCCGCATCAGGGCATTGATAGATTGCTCTGTCGGGAAGTTCACTAAATGGGATGCCGCAGTGTAGCGAGAATTTCCCTCATCAATTTGATCGAGAGGGCTATCTAACAAGGCAATGGCTTCGTCTTCTGTGAGATTAAAAAGATTAAAAAAGCGTTGATCCATAACCAGAGCAGTCCGCAAACAGAACAGCAAGCCCAGAAATTCCTCGCCATTACCATACCGATCAACGATATGCAAGCAGCCAAGCGTTCCTAGACTTGCAGAAAGAATTCTACCTTCTTACCAAAAATTGCCGCACACGCCCCTACCTTCAGGTATGGGGATATAAGGCTCTTTCTAATGCTATAATAACTCAACTGGCAGGGTATTCAACCAGTTGAAAAACCCAGCATCTAATCGATGCAATGAACCTTGAAAACTTAAGGTACGGGGTTCTTGCCAGGAATGCTTTGGCAAGATAAAACCTTAAAGCACCAAGTACAGAGAATCAAGCATTTTTTTCTCAAGTACGGTAGGGCATACCGAAACTATCTCTGAAATGAGATGAACGACTGGGGAGACTCACCCCTCTGGAGTTGATTGGGAAACCAGTATGCTGTAAGGGTTGTCAATGAATCAGTAATCCAAAGCCGTGAGGCTTGGAGAATCCCCTTTCTTTAGAAATGGGGAGTATGTCAAGAGATCAGAAATTTGTCACGGGACTAGGACAAGGAGTTGATCGCGTAGTCGAGTAGTGCATTGTATTCCACCAATGCTTGAGCAGACATATCACGAGGAGCGCAACCCCGGTTACGAGCAAAGCTCAGAGCTTCAACGTAAGGAGCAGTAGGTAGGTTCAACGCACGATAAACTTCACGCTGACCTGCAATTCCCCACTCATCTAAAGGACCAGTACCACCAACGACGAGGCAGTATTGGATGAGGCGCATATAGTGCTTGATATCACGAGCGCACTTCGCTTTGAAAGTATCGGTGGAGTTGGCTTCACCTTGATTGTTGAGGTAAGGATACTTTTTGATACAAGCATTATAAGCTTCGCCTGCAACAGCATCAAGGTTAGCCCCTAACTTTTCTGCCGCTTCTAAACGAGCTGCTGCACGTTGAATAGAACCTTGTACCGATTCTAAATCAGAAGTGCTCGGAAAACGTCCGGCTGCATCAGCAGAAGCAATTACAGTCGTAACAACAGATTTCATTGTGTGTTATCTCCCAAATTATAGATTGTCAATTGAATTCAGTTCAGCGACGCTATAGACTAGCTGAGTGCACCGATAATCCGATCAAAGTAGCTAGAAGCTTCAGCAACCAAGTTAGCGCAACGATCATCGACCAAGGGGGGGTTCATCTTACGCAGTCTTGAACCTGCAAATGCTTCGCTAGGTTCATCTTTGATGTGAGCAGCTGCTTGAGCTTTCATGATCTGAACAGCACGAACGGTGGAAGTGGTGGGTACACCCAGTGCAGCGTAGGTTTCTTTCAAACCGTTTAAGCAACGATCATCAAGAACAGAAGCATCACCTGCTAACAGTGCGTAGGTTACATAACGCAAGATGATTTCAGCGTCACGCAGGCAAGCAGCCATCCGACGGTTGGGGTAGCAGTTACCACCCGCTTGGATTAAACCTTGGTTTTCGCAGATCATGCCAGCTACTGCATCAGATACCATGCAGCTTGCGTTACTTGCAATGGCATTAACAGCATCCAGACGACGGTTACCACTAGCAACAAACCCTTTGAGTGCGTTGATATCGCCTACCGGAGAGGTGCTGGCGTCAGCGGAAACTACTGCTCTTGAAAAAGCATCAAGCATTGAGATCTCCTCCTAGATTTAAACAAAAGTGATTTTATTGGAGTCGTTAGTTTACTACCAAGGTAATTTGACTAACTTGGTTTTTCACGATACAGGTCTTGGGTTTCTTCCGTCTCATTTCTGAAAAAGAAAGTTACATTTTGTAATACTTGCCGGGTTGATTCTGAGAGAAACCCTGATCTGAAGCGGATTTTTGCCTCCTGACTCAGTTGGAGGATTTTTGCAGTTGAGAAATGGCCAATTGAAGAATCGATGTCACTTGAGTTTCTGATTCTTGGCTCAACGCGGTTTCTAACGGTTCAAGGCTACTGCGATCGCCAATCTTCATCAACGCTAGAGCCGCAGATTTGCGGGTTTCTGGACTAGAATGATCGAGTAACTCAACCAACTTCCCAATAGCAGGTTGATAGCTGAGATTCCCCAAAGCTGCTGCTGCTTCACAACGAACATCTTCATCGGAGTCAGCCAGGGACTGAACCAAAAGATCAAACAACTCAGGCTGGGGTTCATCCTGGGCGATTTTGGTAATCACCCCCACCACAGCCCCCCGAACCGCCGGAGAGTTCGAGGCGATCGCCCGAGAGAGATAATTTTTGGCTTTTACCCCAATAAACGATAACGCCCAAGCCCCATGACCTTTTGTACTTTCTGGGATGTCAGGGGATTCGAGAATTTCCAGTAAAGGCGGGACGGCTGCTTCTCCAATTTGAGCTAATGCCCCAACAGACGATCCTTTAACGACGGTATCTTCATCATTGAGCAAAGCATGAATTAACTGAGGAACGGCACTCGGATCAGCAATCAGGGTCAAGGTTTTGGCTGCCGCTCGCCGCACAACCACGTTAGAATGATCAGCGAGAGCCTCTAATAACACTGGAGTTGCGGGTTTACCAATCTCCCCTAATGTTTCTGCACAACGCAGTCGAGTCATACCGCGTGTATCTCCCAAACATTCAACCAAACGTTTCAACAAATCTTCATCAGTTGCATCAAATGTATCTGTTGCCAGTTGTTCAGCTACGGACTGTAGGAGCGCGTCTGTTTCGTTTTGAGCCAGTAGGATAGCATCATCCTCAGATTGAGTGTTGGAGTTGCTCATAGAATGGATTAATAGTTTTGACCGAAAAACTGGGATACAAGCCTCGTCCTAAAGGCGCGACTTTTCTGTTAGGATTATAGACGTGGTCATGGTAATCAACCACGCGAAAAACCCAGTCGCCGAAAAGGCAACGAACCTTGAAAACTGAAGTTATGGGGTTCTTCTCAGGAACGCTTGAGAAGGTAAAAACTAGCCTGCGGCAACGCTGCGCGTACAA